>JBOICJ010000381.1:0-14976 GCA_050740035.1 Stenotrophobium sp.
GCTGGGGTCATTTGTACCGTTACGACGGCAAGACGGGACGGCTGCTCAATCCGATTACGCAGGGTGATTGGCTTGTGCGTGACTTGATTGATGTTCACCCGCAGACGGGGCAAGTTCTTTTCACGGCTTCTGGACGAGAAGGAGGCAATCCTTACCTACGCTCTTTGTACAGCATCAATCTTGATGGAAGCGGATTGCGCCGCTTGACGCCCGCAGGTGTCGATGCCGACATCAACCCCGGACTCTCTGCCATTTCAAAAACTACTGAGTTCATTGGCCAACTGTCGCCCGACCGCGAATACCTGGTCTACACGCGCTCGACGGTGTCGCGACCGCCGCAGACCTGTGTGCTCAACCTCAAGGACGGCACCGAACACGTCATCGAAGAAGCCGATGTCTCACAGCTGCTGACCTCAGGCTATGTCCCCCCGGAAGAGTTTGTAACGCTCGCTGCCGACGGTAAGACGGAAATCCATGGATTGCTTTACCGTCCGCACAAACTTGGCGCTGGCGCAAAGGCGCCGCTAATGGTGGCGCAGTATGCCAGCCCGTTGATGGCGGCCTGTCCACGTGGCTATGTCGGCGCTGCACTCGGGTTTGCTCAAGTGATTTCTCCGCCCGCTTACGCTGCGCTGGGGTGCGCAGTGATTTATCTCGACGCGCGCGGAACAACAAGCCGGAACCGCAGCTTCGCGACCGCCGGTCAGGGCAAGCTCAATCTCATTGGCTTGGATGACTACGTTGCGGCGATCCGCCAGCTCGGCGAGCGCCACGCCTGGCTCGATACCTCACGGATTGGCATTCAGGGGGGGTCCTACGGTGGATACACAGCCATTCGCGCGATGATCGAATTTCCCGATGTGTTCACCGCCGGGGTTGCGGGCGTGCCTTTCTGTTCAATGCACAACATGTATCCCGATTATCACTGGACCGGCTGGCAAGGCGAACCGGATTACGGAAACGGCAGTACCGAACGGCCGGATCCGAAAGCGCGCCCGAAGAACTATGCGTCGATAGACGCGACGCTTCAGGTCGAAAAGCTCAAAGGCCATCTGCTCATGGTGGCGGGAGAGCTCGATGAAAATTGTCCGCTGGGGCCGATCATGCAGCTCTACGCGGCGGCAGTGGAAGTCGATGCGCCGATGGATCTGATGGTGCTGCCCAATCGCAATCACAACACTGTGTACCGGACGCGCTATACCTACCGAAAAATCATGGACTATTTCTGCCGCCACCTGTTGTATGAGGCGCCGCCGCAGGAGTTCCGCTTCACGGCTTTGCCGCAGTTTCCCGAGCCAGACGATAAGCCGACTGCGTGGTAGCCAATCACCAGGCTTGTGATGGTTTTTACATCGACCGAATTTAAGGCACAGACACTGATGCAAACAGATCATTTGAAAGACGTACTTGCTCGCAACCTGGTGTGGGATAACCACGCGTGCATGCCGTTGCGTCCCGTCGACAAAGACTTTCTGCCGCAGCTCGCGCGGCACAAGACCGCCGGCGTGACGGTCGTGATTCTCAATGTGAGCTGCGATTGCGACGTCGTCAACCAGCCTTTCGAGATGCTTGAGTCGTTTCGTTCGTGGCTATCGGCGAGACCTGAGGAATACCTGCTTGGCTCTAGCGTTGCTGATATTCAGCAGGCGAAGCGTGAAGGCAAGCTCGCCGTGTTTTTCGATGTTGAAGGAGGCATGCCGGTTCAGGATGATCCGGAGACCATAGTCCGGCTTTACGCACTGGGGGTGCGGTGGATGCTGTTGGCCTACAACCGCAACAATAAACTCGGTGGCGGCTGCCAGGACGAAGACGCCGGCCTCAGTGAGCAAGGTCGCTGCGTACTCGATGTGATGAAGCGTGTTGGGATGGTGCTTTGCTGTACGCATACCGGTGCCCGCACGGTGCGCGAGGCGATGGAATACATGGAACGACCAGTGATCTTCTCGCACTCCAATCCACGCGCCATGCATGATCACCCAAGAAATATCACGGACGAGCTGATGCGTGCCTGCGCGGCAACCGGCGGCGTCATCAATGTCAACGGTATCGGGATATTCCTCGGACACAACGACAACTCGACCGATACGTATGTGCGCCACGTACGTTACGTCGCGGATCTGGTCGGCCCTCAGCACGTCGGCATTGGTCTCGACTATGTCTTCGACAGCAAAGAGCTGGACGAGTACGTCGTCAGCAGTCCGCAAACCTTTCCGCCGGAACTGGGCTACGGTGCCGGGATCAAGATGGTTGAGCCGGAGCGGATTCCGGTCATCGCTGAAGCACTTCTCGCCGGTGGTTGGAGCGACGCAGATCTCGCAGGGTTTCTTGGTGCAAACAATCTGCGGGTTGCGCGCGCGGTGTGGAAATAGTTGATGACGTTATTGGGCTGCTCGCTTAAGCCTCGATTGAGAGTGCGAGGATAGAGTTTGTACCTGCTTTGACGTCAATCGAATAATACAGTAGTGTATTTTTAAAGAGGACGCTGTCCTCAATTAAACGGAAGATGAGTTCATGACCATCGCTGCTACGACTGCACTGCGCTCCGGCCCGCGTCCGAGCACCAGTCGCCATGAGATCGTGCAGTGCGCGATCCGCATGCTGGACCGCGAGGGACCCGGGGCATTGACGTTCCGCGCCGTGGCGCGCGAGCTCGACATCGCCGTGGGTGCGCTGTCCCGCTACTTCAAAAACCTCGCCGATCTGGAAGATGAAGTTGCAGCCCAGATCATGTCGGAGCTGCGTCCGCTGGATTCGAATAGCAAACGCGGTCTGCGTGATCAGTTGCTGCGCTTTGGCATAGACCTGCTTGAAATCCATCGCGCCCATCCGTACCTGTTGACGATCCACGGGCCTGCCAGCGCGGCCGTGATTGCCCGTCACATGAAGCGGAGCCTGGAGGCCCTGCTAAAAGAAGGACTCGATTTCGAGCGTGCATTGGCCATCTACTCCATGGTGGGCAGCCTGCCTTATGCCTGGGGTGCGCAGACCACGCGTCAGCAAAAGCCAGAGCTACAGGCCCAAGTGTCGCAAGCTTTTTCGGAGCAGATGGACGAATACTTTCCAAAAATGGAGAAGCTGCTCACTGCCGACACGACCGCGACCCTCTACCGTCGCTGGTTCCTGTTCTACATCGACGCAATGCTTTCCGCGTCACCAGCGGCCGGGAAGGGACTCTGATCAGAGTCGTTAGGCCGGATTACCGGCGCAAGCCATTCATCTCCATCAAGTCAATTTGAGATCAATCATGAAATACCCCATTGCCAAACCCCAGCCAACCCCCGTGACATTCGGTCGTGTGAGCTATACGGATTCCTACCGGTGGCTTGAGGAAGAAACGCCGGAAGCTCTGGAATTCCAGGTGCAGCAGGACCGTCTCACCCAGGACTGGCTCGCAAGCCATCCCGTCAGGGTGCGCGCCGAGGCGCTGATGGCGTCGATGCCGTTCATCGAGGCCGACTTCCCGCAGTTCAGCGGCGGCCGTTGGTTCCGCAAGCGCACGCCGGATGGCCAGAAGATGCAGGTGGTCGAGATGGCTGAAGCCATCGACGGCAGCTGGCGCTGTATCGTCGATCTCAATGCCGTGGCGAACGGCCGTAAGTTGAGCGTGGACGTCTTCGTGCCTTCGCCCGATGGCTGCAAGCTGTTGCTCGGTTTTGGCGTCAACGGCGTCGAACTCGCCGAACTGCGTGTGTTCGAGGTCGACAGCGGTAAGGTGTTGATGGAATCGATCCCTCAAACCTATGCCTTCTTCACAGCGTGGTTTCCCGACAGCAGCGGCTTCTACTACATGGCGAGCGACCCCGCCGCGATGCAGGACGGATCGAAGATCTATCGCTACCTGCTGGGTGCGGAGCCCACCACTCAGGCCGAGGACTACGAGAAGAGCGCCGACACGATGTGGGTCAAGCCGGCCGGCGACGACAGGCACATGCTGATCATCGCCAATCACCTGAATCCGCGTCCGGACTACATCCGCGACGAAAATTCAACAAGCGGCTGGCGTCCGTTCCTGCAGGGCGAGACCGCGCAGTTCCGCGGCGAGATCATTGGCGACCACTACTACGCGGTGACCAACGATGGCGCATCCTGCGGCCGTCTGGTATCGATTCCGCTGGCGACGCCCAAGGACCGCAGCACCTGGAAGGAACTGGTGCCGGGTTCGACCGATGTGCTGGGCACCTTGCTGGCAGTGGATGGATTGCTGGTGCTGGCAGACCTGGTGGACACTTGGTCGCGCCTGCGCGTGTTCGATACTGATGGCAAGCTCAAGGGTGAAGTTCCGCTGCCACGCCGCGGCGCCCTGTCCATCTCGCAATTCTGCATCTTCAGCATGATGGACATGTTCGCCAAGGGTGCCGACGGCGACGTGCTGTTCCCCTTTGCTTCGCCGCTGCAATCGCCGGCGCTGTACAAGGCCAATGTCCATACGCTGAAGGTTTCAGCGCTGACGCAGCCGCTATTCAAGCTCGACGAACAAATCCAGAGCCATTCGGCGGTCAGCGCCGACGGTGCCCGCGTTCCGTACCATGTCGTTTCCCGCGCCGGCCTAGACCTCTCGAAGCCGCAACCGACCATCATGTACGGCTACGGCGGCTTTCAGGTGGCGCTGATCCCGGGCTGGTCCGGTAGCTGGCTGGCGGCCTGGGTCAAGGCCGGTGGCGTATTGGTGCTCATGCATCTGCGCGGCGGCGGCGAACTCGGTCCGGACATGTGGCATCAGGGACGCCTCAAGCTCAAGCAGAATTCGTTCAACGATGTGTTTGCAATTGCCGAGGACGTGATCGCGCGTGGCATCACGACCCCTGCGCAGCTTGGCGTGAACGGCGGCTCCAATGGCGGTGTGATGGCTATCGCGGTCGCGGTACAGCGTCCCGACCTGTTCCGCGCCAGCCTCCCTCAGGTGCCGATCGCTGACCCTCTCGGGCGCGCACGCGATGCCATCTGCATGGCCTCGACCCTGGATTACGGCGATCCCAACGATCCCGAGATGTCGGAGGTGCTGTACGCGTGGAGTCCGTATCACCACGTCAAGAACGGCACCGTCTATCCCGCAATGTTGATGGACGCTGGCGCGCAGGACATGCGCTGTCTGCCCTGGCATGTGCGCAAGATGGCCGCGCGCCTGCAGCCCGCGAATGGCGGCGTGAATCCGATCCTGATGCGAGTACGCGAAGGCGTCGGTCACGGCGCGTACGACAAGGAGGGCCGGCGCACACAGGACGTCGACTGGTTGACCTTCTTCATCGATCAGCTCGGCCTTTCGCCCTAAGCGGTAATAGTGGACCAGCTCGTGCAACGACGCATTGCTGATTGACGAACTTCCCTACGGCGGCCAAGTGATGAATATCTCAAGCATGAAGCTTCGCGGGCCGTTTCTTACCGGCATCCTGCTGGCGAGTGTTTCGTCAGGCGCTTGGGCGCAGAAACCTGCCGACAATTCGGCAGTGTCATCGAGCACGGTCCAAGCTGGAGCGTCTTCGGCCGATGCCACGGAAGGCTCGTCGACTCCGGCGGATGCTATGTCCCTCGATTTCCTGGATTCCCTCACGCAAGGATCGGGAGATCAAGGCTCTCCAGCGCCGGTAGCGGCAACTCCTGAAGCGCCCACTTCAGCGCCAGATCAGAAATCCTCGGAATTACTAGATGTCATCCCGGTCCCGGTGCCTACCAAGGAGCCGAAGCCGGCTGTGGCGGAAATCAGGCGCCCTCCGCAAGTGGAGGAGATCGTAGTGACGGCGACCAAGCGCGCAGAGCCGCTGCGCGACATCCCTGCCACTATTTCCGTGCTGTCGGGCAAGAATCTCGAACGCGAAGGTGTGCAGAGCATCGACCAGATCGTGGCACAGGTGCCGGGCGTGAACCTTACGGACGAAGGCACCGGCGGCACTGCCAAGCGCATCACCATCCGCGGCGTTTCAGCCGGTACTGGCGTCAACGCGACTGTCGGTACGCTGTTCGGCGACATTCCGTTTTCGGATCCATTCCTTCCAAAGGTACAACTCGACCCGAACCCTTTCGACATGGCGACGGTGGAAATTCTCAAGGGGCCGCAGGGCACGTTGTTTGGCGGCACCGGCCTCAACGGCATGATCCGCTATGTTCCGGAAGCGCCGCAGCTCGACGAGTTCCACGCGAAGTATTACACCCAGCGCATGTCGTATCCGGGCAATGGCGGTAGCGCCTGGAATTACGGCGGAATGCTGAATGCGCCATTTGCTGACCATACGGCGGCGGTGCGCGTAGTCGGCTTTCACCGCGACTCGCCGGGTTACACCGACAACACGCGAGCTGGCGGCAAGCCCGACGTCAACACCCTGGAGCAGTACGGCCTCCGCGGTGAGCTGACCTGGCTGCCGGCTGATCGATGGAAGATCGGACTGATGGCGACAACACAGCACACGCGGGAGGACGACCTCGCCTACACCGAAAACTACAACGGGCAGTTGCAACATGACGATTCTCCGCGGCCCAGTCCCGCCGAGTACAGCTACACGCTCGGCGCTCTCAACATTAAGCGCGAGTTCGACTGGGGTGACCTGATCTCGCAGACCTCATACTTCGAAAAGAAATACAACGTCTTCCTGGAAGCCTCGCGAGCCCTGGGTGGACTGCTGCCGGTTCTTGCGGGGGCGGACGCCAACCACAGCAAAGGCATGACCCAGGAACTGCGCCTGGTCTCCGCACCCAGTGATTCGCCGTGGAAATGGCTGGCCGGTGTCTACTACTACAAGCTGCACCTGTATGACTGCGCGTCCATCGGCGCTCTTCAGGGGCTGCCTTCACTACCGATTCCCGGCCTGCTGGAAGGGTTGGTCGCCAATCCGTGCCCCGGCAACCAGAGCAGGATCGGCGACGAACTCGCCATCGGACAGCTTATCGGCGACATTGATCTCAAGGAAAGCGCGCTGTTTGGCGAACTGACGCGCAATTTTGGCGAATACTGGGAAGTCACATTGGGCGCACGCGGTTACCGCATCCAATCGGGCGGCACGGTTTCCACCGCGGGTGCACTGTACGCCTCTTCCAATAATTTCATGGCAGTGTCGCGTGACGCTGATGTCGCGCAGCACGGCATTAGTCCCAAGGCTTCGATCGTGTTTCATCCGACGGACGAGTTGCGCGCCTATTTAACTGCTTCGCGTGGCTTCCGCTTTGGCGGGCCGCAGATCTCCGCGTCCACGCCCACGACCAAGGTGCCGAAGGTCTACAAGTCCGACTCGCTGTGGAACTATGAGCTGGGCCTTCGTACCGATTGGCTGGATCGGACGCTGACTCTCGATGCATCGATGTATTACATCGACTGGAGGAATCCACAGGTCAACCAGATCGACTCAACCAGAACGGTGAGCTTCATCGACAACGTCGGCGGTGCCAAGGGCAAGGGCATCGAGATGTCGCTGCTCTACCTGACCCCGTTGATACCCGGTCTGTCGCTGGATTCGTCGGTGGCCCTCAACCGCATGGTGACGACGAAGCCGTTCAATTCTGCGGCCGGCGTTTTGGTCCCCGCAGGATCCCCCTGGCCGCTGTCGCCGCGCTGGCAGACCTCGACCACGCTGGCTTACACGCTACCGATCGACGCATGGCAGGCGGGCGTCTCGCTGCGTCACACTTATCTGGGCAAGGCTTGCAATCAAATCGAGTGCACCGCGCAGGTGTTCGGCTACCACACGCTGGACTTGAATGTGTTTGCCTCTGGACCTGACGGCAGTTACTGGCCACAGCTGAGCTTGTCGCTGAACAACCTGACCGACGAGCGCGGTTACAGCAACATCACGACCAATCCATTTCCTGCGAAAGATACCGTGAACTACATCGCCCCGCGCTCGCTGGTGCTGCGTCTGAGCGGTGATTTCTGAAGACGAGAATTGACATGGTCGGGACGAGGGCGGGGACGTGACGGCGGCATCCGCGCCCGCCGAAGGCCGCCTGCCACGCAGCGTGCTCGCGGCGTTCACGTTGCCCACGCTGATCCTCGGCATCATGCATGGCCCGGAAGGACTGGTGCAGACCATCTACGCCAAGCACGCCGGCATCGCGCTGACCGCGTTGGCCGCGGCCACGCTGCTGAGCAAGATGCTCGACGCAGTCACCTATCCGCTGATCGGCCATCTCTCGGATCGCAGCTACGCACGCCGCGGCACGCGCAAGAACTGGGTCATCGTCGGTACCATCGTTTCGGTGCTCGGTATCTGGAAGCTGCTGCGTCCACCCCAGGACGTTGATGCGGTCTATTTCGGGGTGTGGATGGCGACAACCTATCTGGGCTGGAAATTCATGGAGATTCCGTTGCAGGCCTGGAGCTATGGCCTCTCGGCAGACTACGCCCAGCGTACACGCGTGCAGGGATGGCGCGCGATGGCGCAGATGGCAGGCCTGCTGTTGTTCTTCGCTATCCCATTTCTGGCAGTGAAGCTAGGCTATTCCGACAGTACCGAACTCGATTTTCGCTCGCTCGGGTTGTCGGCCGTCATCTGCGCCATCGCCCTGCCGCTGGCGACGCTGGCCGCAGTCATCCATGTGCATGACGGGGTTGCTGCTCCGCCAGTCGTCGCTAAACGGCCCGGATGGGCCGAGGTATTCAATGCGATCCGGAGCAACGGCCCGTTGCAGCGCCTGCTTGCAGCTTTCATGTCGGTCAGCCTGCTCAGCGGCATGATGAGCGGCGTCGCCTATCTGTACATTGATACCTACCTGCATCTGGGCAGGCAATTTCCGGCGATTATGGCGCTGGCGCTGCTGGCGAGTTTCGCCGGCATTCCGTTTTGGAGCGTGTTGGCCGCGCGCTACGAGCGCCATCGCGTGTGGGCCGTGTCCCTGATTACGGGCGGTATTGCCTGTACCGGCTTCGCGCTGGTCTCGCCCGGACCCATGGCCTTGCCGCTGGCCTTCGTGCTCTATACCGTGGCCCTGTTCACGCTGGTTGGCGGGGTCATTGTCTACGCCATGTCCGCCGATATCGTTGACTACGGCCGCTTGGTCACTGGCCGGGATCACGCCGGCCTCTACGGTGCCATGTTCGCCTTCCTGCAGAAGTCATTGACGGGCGTCTCCTCTGCAGCCGGTCTGGCCCTCGTCGGATTCTGCGGCTTCGACGCGACCGCCACGACACAATCGGCAGGCGGCATTCTTATTATCAAACTCGTCTGCGCCGTGTTGCCTGCGCTAGGTCTTTTCGGTGGCGCAGCCATCATCTGGAACTATCCGCTGACTCGAGAGCGAGTCAACCAAATTCAAGTGAAATTAAAAATAAGCGATAACGCGACACGTCTAATATCCGGAAACGAATGACTCATGATTACATCTGAATCAAAAATCAGCCTTGACGCAGGGGACTATGCCGACGCTGCCCGATTGATCGAGGCGAACCTGTCGGCCCTGATCCGAAACGCTGACATCACGCCGAACTGGCTCGGCAATAATGGTGAATCGGGTCGGTTCTGGTATCAGAAACAAATCTCCAATGGATCGCAATTTGTCGTCGTCGATGCGAGTACCGGCAGTCGCCGGCCCGCGTTCGACCACGACGCCGTCGCGGCGGCATTGAACGAGGCGCTGGCGCCTGAAATACCGCTGACGGCGGCAAATCTCGATTTGCAAAACCCGCGCCTGACTCTGGATGGCCGGATGTTGACGGCCTTGGTCCAAGCTAAATTGGTGACGGTTGATCTTACGAATCATTCAGTCGAAACGACTGGCATGAAGCCGCCGAAAAAGGGTTTTCTGCTGTCGCCGACGGGCACCTATGGCGCGAAGCGCGATGGCGACAATCTCGTTCTGGTCGATATCCCCACCGGCCGTGAGCAGCGGCTGACGGATGATGGTGAACCGTATTGCAGCTACGGCAAACTGCCGGATAGCGGCCTGCAGGCCATTCAGATGAAGAAAAGCGGCGCCGTGCTGCCGCCTTTCGGAGCGGCCTTTTCTCCGGACGGCCGTTACCTGATCTGCCCACGAATCGACGAACGTCGGGTAAAAATAGAGCCGTTTGTCGAGCACGTGCCTACCGATGGTTCGATGCGTCCCGTGGTCCACGAATTGCGCCGTGAGCTCGCCGGCGATCAGGAACGAACCAAGCTGGATTGGTTTGTGTTCGACGTGGCCACGGGTGTGCGCAACCGGCTTCAGCTCCCGTTCGGCTGCGCACCGTCGCAGATGATCGGCAACGGGATTGTCGGATGGTCACTGAAGAAAAAGCAGGTGTTCATCCTGGCGACGACGGCAGCCTCGAACAGCGGGGTGCTGCTACGTGTCGATCTGGTGAGCGGCGCGGCGACCACGGTGATCGACGAGCCGGCGACGACGTCTCGCTATGAGTCGAATACCCTGATGTATAACCTGCCGAATGTCTATGTCATCGGCGACGGCGCGGAAGTCATCTTGTACTCGGACCGTTCCGGCTGGGGGCACCTGTATCGCTACGACGCACAATCCGGCGAACTGCTCAGCCAGATCACCGGCGGCGCCTGGATGGTCTTCGACATCCACCACATCGACCAAGATCAGCGCACGCTCTACTTCACTGCGGGCGGGCGCGAGGCGGGCGTGGACCCGTACTATCGCCATTTGTATCGCGTCGGTTTCGATGGCTCAGCGCTGACCCTGCTCACCGGCAACGAGATGCATTCGGATCATTTGTTCGCACCGAATGCGGCGCCGATGTTCAAGACGTTATTTGGCGTTCCCGATGCAGCCGAGAAAATCAGACCACAGGCCGGTGTGTTTATAGACACCTACTCGACGGTCGATACGGCGCCGGTGACGGTGCTGCGCTCGCTGACCGATGGAGCGCTGATCGCCGAAATCGAGCGCGCGGACGTGTCCAGGTTGATTGAAGCTGGATACGTGCCGCCGTCCCGTCAGTTGCTCAAGGCAGACGATGCAGAGACCGACATCGCGGTGGTGTATTACCCGCCGGTCAACATCATTGGCGATCGCGCCCATCCGATCATCGATGCCTGTTACGGCGGCCCGCAGGTGTACGTGGCGCCGCGCGCCTACGCGGAGGCGGCGACCTCCTCCAACCCATCGAACCGCATGGCGCTGGCGCGACTGGGGTTCGGGATTGCAGTGGTTGACGCACACGGCACGCCAGGCCGCGGCAATGCATTTCGCGACCCGGGTTTTCCGAAATATATCGAGATCGGCATTCGGGATCACATCGCGGCGATCCGGCAACTCGCCGCGCAACGGCCCGAACTCGATATCCGCCGTGCCGGTATCCACGGCTGGTCGTGGGGCGGCACCTTCAGCGCACAGGCCATCCTGACGCGCGGCGATTTCTATTCGGTCTGCGTGACCGGGGCGGGTGTTTACGATTACTCGGCGCTCTACCCGGGATTCGAGTGCTTCAACGGCCTGCCGGTCTACGCCGATGGAACCAACCATCCGGCGGACTCGACCGAAAAACCGGCATCGTGGAAGCCGCTTGATATTACGCAGATGGTCAATGGCTTGAGCGGAAAGATCATGATCGTCTGGGGCGATGCCGACGAGAATGTGCCGCCTGTCCAAGCCTACCGTCTGATCGAAGCTTTGACCCAGGCCAACAAACCCTACGACGCGCTGGTGCTGCCCAACAAGACGCATCCGACAGCGAGCCAATCCCTCAACTCATATACCGCGGTCCGCACCTGGGATTATTTCGTGGAGCACTTGATGGATAGCATTGCGCCGGTCGCGAAGCCATTCCAGATCATGCCGCGCCGGGTCATGCAGTAGTCCCACGCCGATCCGCCACTACCGGAAAATTTCCAAATGGAAAACATTCCTCTGATCGATCCTCCGCGTCAGACAATGACGTTGGAGGACGGCAGGCACCTGACCTGGCAGGAATTTGGCCTGCCGGACGGAAAACCCGTCTTGTATTTTCACGGCGGCGGCAGTCTCAGCCTGGAAGCCGGGATTTTCCACCGGGAGGCGGTCCGGAAAAATATCCGCCTGATCGCAACCAACCGGCCGGGCGCCGGAGGTTCTACCGTCTGTCCCGGCCGCCCCGTGGCGGCCTACTCCGATGACTTGAGCGAGCTGCTCGACCATCTGAAGATCGAAAAATTCGCATGTCTCGGTGAATCCAATGGTGGCCTGATCACGATGGCCGTGGCCGCCACCCTGTCGGCTCGCGTGCTTGGCGCCGTACCCATCAATCCCACCGTTCCGTGGTTCGACCCGCTGGCAAGGAGCGTGACTTCCGGTTCGGCGGCGTGGGCATACCGCCTGATGAAATACTGGCCAGGGCTTATAGTCAGACTGGCGTGGAGTTCGGCGGACCGATTGCGCAGGCTGAGGTCTGCAGCCGGTCAGAATGACGGCGGATTCAATCCCCTTGATTTGCGCGGACCGCCTCCCGGGACCGAGCAGGATATCGCCGAGATCCATTGGCGGATGATGACGGAAAAGCAAGGTCTACTGGCCGAGATGAAATGGGCCTCTGCAAATTGGGGCTTCGATTACTACTCGATACCCGGGGCGCTGGACTTTTTCTGCGGCGTGCACGATGCCCAAGCGCCTTTCGCACTCGTGCTCGCAGACCGCAACGCGGACGCGCGCTTTCATTACTTTTCGTTCGGGCATCACGGCTTCTCCCACCCGGACGCCAGAAACCGAATCCTCGATATGATCTCCCGCTACTTCGAATCATGAGCCGCATATCAAAGGAGTCGATCATGTCGCTTTACCAGATCAGCGAACTCTCCTTGATTGCGGCCGACAAGGCTGCGGAAGTTGCTGCATCCATCATCACGAACTGCATCTCTGTGCGAGCGGCGTAAGAGCGATCCATTGATGAATGTAGGTTTTGCCATTGGATTGCTCGCTTGCGCGAAGCCCGGGTATACGTGGCCATGAACGGCGAAGTATTTAATCCGCTCTAAGAAGAATGTGCGTTCGAAGCGGGCTTCATGAAAAAGCGTTGTCGCATTTCTATCTGCTGCATGGCTCCCCGATTGATTGCGCTGAGGCTCGTGTCCGATGCTGAGTGCATGTGACTTGAAGACTCGCATCGGACGTTAGCCAATGTCCGGACATGACATGGCCGTTTGTCGGTACGATTCGCATCAAGCGGTGCTGACTACTTGAATTCGGCAGACAGCCGGATGCTCAACGAACGAGGGCGGTTATAGAAGATCTGATCGTTTACGAGCGAGGTCCCAGCTGTATAACCCACGATCTCACGGCGATCCGTCAGATTGTTGATGCCCACAGCCAGGGCAGGTGCAAATGACAAGTCCGGACGCGAGATGGACAAATCGAAGTTCCAGAGACTCGTATCGTAGATTGCATGGCTATGCTTCAAATCGTTATAGGCCTTGCTTGAGTAGGTGTCGGTTAGCGAGGCGACGGAGACCCAACTTCCAAATTCCCGGGTGTAACTCACCGTTGTCGCAGTTTGCCAACGCGGCGTGGCCGGCATTTGTGTCCCTGTTGGCACCACGCTGCCATCCGTATTGGTGAATGGAATCTGCGTAAGGGCTGCTGTGTAAGCCGCAGTAGCATTAAAGGACAGGCCGGAAATTGGCGTGAGCCAGGTGAGAGTCCCCTCGAACCCTTGCGAATTGACTTTTCCGACATTGGAAACAAACGAGTTTGTGAGAACCAGATTCACTTGGGTTTGATTGAACTGCGCCTTGCTCCAGTCGAGGTTGAAGTAAGTGATATCTGCGCGCAAGGTTCGATCAAGCCAGTCGGTGCGGACGCCGACTTCACGGTTCCACAGCGTACTTGACTTGAACGTCAATGGGGTAGGCGTGCCAGTGATTGGATTATTGAAGGGCAGAATGGATGTCGATGCATTGACGCCCCCAAACTGGAATCCACGTGAGATGGTTGCGTAGGCCGTAATATTTTCGTTCGCCTTATATAACAGCGATAATTTCGGGCTTATGCCGCGATCGCTCTGTTCAATCGGAGTTGACCCAAGGAATAGCGCGGTGGCGCCTGATGACGTCGAAACACCGCTCAGACCGGTCTTATAAAAGCGCACGCCAGCCGTAAGTTTCCAGTTATCCCAAAAGTGACGGGAGAGTTCACCAAACGCTGCATACTCAGTAGCCCTCAAGGGCGCCAGCTGCGTCGACCCGATTGAAATGCCTCGAGCAGTGGTGACAGTTCCCAGGATAGGGATGCCGGTCAGTAGATTTAAAGCAGACGTGTTTGCAACATAAAGATCGTTGTCCACCCTCGCTTTATAGTCCAGTGCAAATCCGCCAAATATCCAGGTCCAGGTTTCGCTATCGGGCGACACCAAGCGAATTTCGCCAGTATTGCCACTGATATCCGCGCTAAAGTAGCCGCGCAGCGACTGAATGCCGCTGCTGCCTAAACTGCCCACTCCACCATCAGCATCGATGAGCGCGTTTTTCTTCTGATGCGAACCTAGAATCACTAAAGTTCCGAGTTCTCCTAGATCGTCTCTAATGTCAGCTGATAACAACGAAAATCCGCTATCAACGCTACTGGTTCCCGGATGACTATTGTTTGTGAGTTGACCCTTCGAGTTATCGACCGGCAATACATCGTTAACGTGCGACGCTTGCTTTAGATATGTCAGGTTTACAGAAAGATCGTCCGTCGCCTCCCATCGGGCTGCCATGCGGCCACTCCACTTACGCCTACTATCGGCATTTGGTTGATGTCGTTGAAGGTTATCGATGACTCCGGGAGTTTTCTCAAGAACGCCCATCCCTCGCAGCGCGATTGAATCGCCGATCGGGACGTTCAGCGCTGCACCATAGCTTGGTGCAGCACTGCCCTCATGGATGCTCAAGTAGTCGACGTAGCCATGTCCGCTCCACTCTCCGAGGACTGGCGCATTGGGCACGTAACGAATCGCGCCATTGAGCGCTGAGGCACCGAAGAGTGTACCTTGTGGGCCTTTTAATATTTCCACTGATTTCAGGTCAAAGGGATCAAGATCCGGCGTCGTGAAATTGGAGTAGGGATCAGTCACTGGAACATCACCGATGAACTGGCCCACAG
>JBOICJ010000382.1:0-10075 GCA_050740035.1 Stenotrophobium sp.
ACATCAAAGTCACGGTGGAAGGCTGGCTCAATGCGGCAAAGGTTGCGTTGATTGAGGAAGGCATCGGTGGCGTGATCGTTGATCGTCTCGCAACAAGGCTCAAAGTCACGCGAGGGGGCTTCTACCACCACTTCAAGAGTACGCATAACCTGCTCGAGGCGTTACTGGAGGATTGGCAGAAAACCAATCGCTTCATTCCAGAGCAACTGAATACCTCGACGGTACACGCGACCCTCCAAAGCTTCCGAGCGGTGACGAGCAACTTGGTCCACGAAGAGGAATTTGACCCTCAATACGACCTGGCGATTCGCGAATGGGCGCGTATTTCCCAACCGGTCGCTGACGTCGTGCACGCGGTCGACCAGAAACGTATCGATGCCATCCGAAAACTCTTTATCGGTTTTGGGTACAAACCCAAGGATGCCCTCATTCGGGCCAGAGTAATGTACTGGCACCAGATCGGCTATTACTCGATCGGCGTCGACGAAACGCTTGAAGAGCGCGAGAGTAATCTGAGCATCTACATGGATGTACTTGGCGGAGAAAAATATCTGTCCGCTCTGCGCAAAGAATCGTAGGGCTACATGACTATGCCAGCGCAAGCTAAGGCCGCCTCGAACCCAGATGGACAATGTATCGGTGAGATATTGGGTCACGCGCGGCACCGTGAATCCGGTTCAGCGAAACGAGGCAACCAAATCGCCAAGACGCTGCAACGAATCAACGGAGCGACTGCCTGACGATCCGTCAGCACCACGGAATTCCACCGCCAGGAGCGTGTTGCGCATCAACATTGCAACAGTCATTGGCCCGACTCCACCCGGCACAGGTGTGATCCAGGCCGCCCGCTGGCTAGCTGCAGCAAATTCCACATCCCCTCGCAGCTTTCCATCTGGACCGTGGTGGATACCGACGTCGATCACTGTTGCTCCAGACCGGATCCACTCGCCCTTCACGAGGCCCGGCTTACCGGCGGCCACCACAACGATTTCCGCAGCAGCAATATCTGTAACCAAGTTCGGCGTGAAACGATGCGTGACCGTCACAATGGCGCCAGTAAGCAGCAATTCCATCGCCATGGGTCGCCCAACAATGTTTGACGCACCCACCACAACGGCACGACGACCGTAGAAGGTTTCGCCTGTCTGGCGCAGCAATTCGATCACCCCGTAAGGCGTGCAAGGACGCAAGCGTGGATTGCGCTGCATCAATCGTCCGACATTGAACGGGTGGAATCCATCAACATCCTTGTCAGGATGAATACGTTCGACCACCGCAGTCGCATTAATTTCTGCAGGCAGCGGTAACTGGACCAGGATACCGTCGACGGAATCGTCTGCATTGAGGGTATCAATCAACGAAAGAAGTTCAGCCTGCGTGGTTTGAGAAGAGACCCTGAATGGACGCGGCTCCATCCCGACCTTCTCGCAAGCAATAATCTTGTTACGGACGTACACGGCCGAAGCCAGGTCATCGCCGACAATTACCGTAGCCAAGCACGGGCGACGTTGTCCATCAGCAATTCGCTGTTCGACGCGTACTCGTGTTTCATCGAGGACGCGCTCCGCGACTGCCTTCCCATTAATTAACCGAGCGCTCATAGCAGGATGCTAATGGTGCAATAAGATATTAATGAAATACGATTGTCTTGCTGCCATTGAGAATTACACGATGCTCAACATGCCAACGAACAGCACGCGCCAGCACTCGTGCTTCGACTTCTCCTCCGAGGTTCGTTATCTCGTCAGCGTTCATCGCGTGACTCACACGCACAACGTCCTGCTCAATGATCGGACCTTCGTCAAGATCACTGGTGACATAGTGCGCGGTGGCACCCACCAGCTTCACACCTCTCTCAAACGCGCGCTTATACGGGCTTGCACCTTTAAAGCTCGGCAAGAAGGAGTGGTGGATATTGATGCAGCGGCCATCGATTGCGCGGCATAGATCCTCCGACAGCACCTGCATGTAGCGAGCGAGCACCAACAAGTCCGCCTGTGTTGATTCGATCAGCCGCAGAATCTTCGCCTCTTGCTGAGGCCTTGTCTCTGCAGTCACCGGCAGGTGATGAAACGGCACGCCGTACCACTCCGTGAGACTACGAAAATCTTCGTGATTGGAAATGACGCCGATGATGTCGGTGTGCAACAGGCCGGAACGCCAGCGGTGTAGCAGATCGTGCAAGCAATGTCCGTACTTGGATACCGCGATCAAGGTGCGAACCTTGCGCCCCCACAGACGCAAACTCCACGAGAGGTCAAGTTCCCTGGCAACAGGTGTGAATGCTGCTCGCAACGCATCTTCGTTCAACGTCGCTGGTACCGAGAGATGCATACGAATAATGAAGCTCTTGGTATCAACATCGCCAAACTGCTGTGCGTCGCGAATGTCGCAACCCTTCTTGTATGCACAGGCCGTAACCGCAGCAAGGATGCCCGGTCGATCCGGGCTGCGGAACGTCAGAATAAAGTCGCGGCTATCGTCAATCATACAAGCACCTGGCGTGGCATTCGTCGGCTTAGTAATATTCATATATGTATTTTAGTTGATTCGGCTAACCGCTTATTGGGTGCATCTAATCCGGGCGCAGGAGCGACGCGGCGTCGGCCAGCCAATCGGCGCAGCTGTGCGCAAGGCTGACATCGACAAGCAAACGGTAGTCCTGCTCGCCGAGGCACTGCAGCAGTACCGCGTAACTCTCGGCAAACATCGTGCGGACAAATCCACCAGCAGGAACAGCAACGCTCGTGGATGAGGCCAGGATCTTCTCTGCAGCAGCCCCACTGATGCGGAAGCCTGCCAGACGCGCGGACAAATCCGTCACCAGACAACCGGAAGCATCAACTGGTAACTTAATCGGCTGCTTGCCGATAACGATCCAGGCACGCGGCTCAAATCGAGCGACGCTGTAATTCACATCGCCGGAAAACGTATTGGGCATCTGCTCCAATGACATGAGCAATGAAGCCTTGATGTCTTCAAGCGCTGCCGCACGCGAGAGGCGCACGCTGCCGAGATGCAGAAACGGTTCTTCAACGATTTGGACCAACACGTGGTCGACGATAGTTTTGGCGGCAGCACCATGGGCCGTCCCAAGCGGCGAGCGTGGCGCCAGAGCCAAAGACGGAGCAATTCTGCTGGATTCAGCACAATTCATGGTTACATCCTCAGCCTCTCGCCTTGCGGATCATAGAAGGCGTTGCGTGTGATCCGGGCGGCGATTAGCTGGCCCCCGTCATAGATCTGAACTTGCTCACCCATGCGCTCGAGCCCTCGCTCCACTAAGCCCATGGCAACCGGGCGCGCCAGCGTCGGGCTGTTCACCGACGAGGTGACCCAACCCTGCGAGCGAACGGGCGGCGCTTTGAAATCCTGACCAACGATGTGAGCTCCCAGCGACAAGAACGTGCGTCCATCCACTGGCTCAAGCCCTACCAGTTGACGACGATCGGGGCGGCGCGCATTCGGAGTCATCGTAGAACGACGGCCGATGAAGTCTTCCTTCTTCTTCTCAATCGCTGGCCCAAAGCCGACATCCTGCGGCAGCGTCAGTCCATCAGTGTCCGATCCCACATGCAGGAAGCCTTTCTCGACTCGCATGAGCAGTAACGATTCGAGTCCAAAGGGAATCATTCCGAATTCCCGCCCCATGGAAACCAGCGCATCCCACAAGGAGCGGCCATAGCTCCACGGCATGCTGATTTCAAATCCCAGTTCACCCGTAAAACTCACTCTTGCGATTCGGACGGGGATCCCGGCGACCGATCCTTCGCATGCCCACATGTGTGGAAGCCCTTCAGAGGACAGACTTATATCGCTGCCCAATCTTGTGAGAATCTCGCGGGACTTCGGGCCCGCCACCATGATCGTCGCCCACTGCGTGCTCACGGATTCGACCGTCACATCGAGATCAACCCACTCGCATTGCAACCACTCTTCCAGCCAATCGACAATCCGATCAGCCATACCACTGGTAGTGCCGACAACAAACGATTCGTCACTCCAGCGCGTAAGAATACCGTCGTCCTTGACGATGCCATCTTCACCCAGCATCAGCCCATAGCGACATTGGCCGACCTTCATGTTCTGAACGTTATTGACGTACACACGCTGAAGAAACGTCGCCGCGTCTGGCCCACTGACCAGGATTTTTCCCAGAGGTGAGTAATCGAGAAATCCTCCGCGTTCGCGAATGGCAAGTACCTCGCGCTGCAGCGCAACATGTTCGTCTTCGCCAGACTGAGGATAATAGGCCGGCCTTAACCATGCACCGTAGTCTTCCATCTTTGCGCCAAGCGAAACATGCGAATCGTGCGCAGGCACGCGGCGCAGCGGTCGATAGAATTTATCAACGTTGCGACCGGCAATCGATCCGAACGTGATCGGATTAAATGGCGGTCGAAAGCGGGTTGTTCCGACATCGCCCGGCTTCTTGGCAAGCACACCGCCCAGAATGCCGATCGCGTTGACGTTCGAGGTCTTGCCCTGATCCGTCATCATGCCGGTCGTGGTGTAGCGCTTGAACAACTCCACCGATATGAAATTTTCTTTTGCTGCCAGGCGCAGATCGGATTCGGTCGAATCGCTGGCGAGGTCCACCCAGGCCTTCGCCGAGTTGCGTCCGAGGGTCGTGACATCGACCGACCAGAAAGTCTGTCCCGCATTGACCGGATGCGAAACAACTGCGGGCGTCGCAGTGCTGCCACCCGCCGCATGGACACCTGCCGTACGCGCCGCGGCGATTGCGGCATCCATGTCTCCGATTCCGGCCGCGGCGCCTACCAAGGCCCCCGGCTGAGCATACCGATCCGGCACGAATGCCTTCATGTCGTCATCGAAGCGCAGGCTTCCGCCGGATTGCGAGAACAAGTGAACGGTGGGACTCCAACCACCCGAGACCAGCAGCGAATCTGCGGCCAGCCATCGTACCGTACGTGGTTGCGCGCGACCTTCGGCATCGACCCGATGCAGTTCCACGCTGCGCAGACCGTTGGTACCGGTCGTGTCTGTTGGCGTCGTCCGGGAGGCGACCTCGATGCCCATCGCGCGGACCCGCGAGATGGCAGAGGACTCTTCCACGTCGCGGGTATCGGCGATCAACGCGACATCAATCCCAATCCGGCGCAATTCGACAGCAACGTCATACGCGCTGTCGTTGTTGGTGGCGATCACCACACGCTTGCCCGGCAACACTCCAAAACGATGCAGGTACTGGCGCGCGGCTCCGGCCAGCATTACGCCTGGTCGATCATTGTTGGGAAACACCAGTGGACGTTCGAGCGCACCCGTCGCCAGAACGATCTGGCGGCCGCGGATTTTCCAGAGACGCTGGCAGGCGCCTTTGCCATTGGCCGGCAATAATTCGTTGGCCAGCAGATGGTTGTGATCGTAGTAACCGAACGCTGTTGTACGCGTCAGAATTCTTACATTGGGCATTGAAGCCAATATTTCCAGCTGCCGCTCCTTCCATACGACCGTGGAATCCCCTTCAATCGTGCCAAACTCATAGAGACACGAGCCGCCTAACTCCGGCTTGTCGTCAATGAGCATCACAGCCGCTCCTAATTCGCCGGCGCCAATTGCTGCAGCAAGGCCGCTGGGACCCGCACCAACGACGATGACATCCACACTCGCGTGCTGCTTCTCATAGACATCAGGATCGGGGTCACTGGGTGAAACCCCCAAACCCGCCCCATGACGAATGGCTGGCTCCCAAAATCGCCAACTCGGCGCCATGAAAGTCTTGTAGTAGAAGCCCGCAGGCCAGAACGGCTTGAACAGGCGGAACAAGCCGAAGACATCGTATCGGGCGCTCGGCCAGCAATTGACAGCCTTGGCATCGAGGCCTTCGGTGAGTTCGATCTGAGTAGCTCTAAGGTTTGGTTCCGTGCGAGAACCTCGCCCGAGTTGGACAATAGTATTGGCCTCTTCGAAACCCGCAGCCATCAATCCGCGCGGCCGGTGATACTTGAAGCTTCTGCCAGTAACGCGAACTCCGTTAGCGAGGAGTGCGGATGCAAGCGTATCGCCGGAGAATCCAGTGTACTCACGGCCGTCAAATCGAAAATGGAGCGGCTGGTTTCGATCGATGTTTCCACCGACTGTACTGCGTAAGGACTGGGTCATGAACGCTCTCCGAGCGCCGGAGCAAGCTCGCCCATTGCATAGATCACTCGAATTTCATGGGTCAGCGTATGCCGCGCCATGTTGAACCACTGACGACAGCCTGAAGCATGCACCCAGCGCTCAAAGTACCATCCCTTGGGATTTTCGCGCGTGTAGAGATAGCTTCCCCACTCCGCATCCGAGACGGTGTTGTGCGGACCGGGTCGCTGTATATGACTCTGGCCACCGCAACGAAACTCAGTTTCGTCGCGCGGGCCACAAAAAGGACATTCGATGAGCAGCATTAGTGTGCGATCCCCGCAGCGGCGGCTTCGTCGATCAGCGCACCCGTCGTAAACCGATCCAACGCAAAAGGTTTAATGAGCGGATGGCTCTCTCCGGTAGCCAAGGTGTGCGCCATCGTCCAGCCCCCGGCGGGAATGGCCTTGAACCCGCCAGTGCCGAAACCGCAGTTGAGGTATAGGTTTTCCACAGGGCAAGACCCCAGGATTGGCGAAGAGTCGCGCACCACATCGACGATGCCGGCCCACTGGCGCATGAGCCGCAGTCGCGAAAACGCTGGAAACATTTCGAGCATGCCAGCGACCACACCTTCCACCGTATGGAAGTTTCCGCGCTGCGCATAAGACGGATAAAGATCGAGCGCTCCCCCGATGACGAGTTCACCCTTGTCGGTCTGACTGAGATACACGCCTGTCGCCGGAGAAAGCACGACAGTATCGAAGACCGGCTTCACCGGCTCTGACACAAATGCTTGTAGTGCGTAACTGGAGATCGGCAATTTCAATCCAGCCTTGCTGGCGATTTGGCTCGTATGACCCGCGACGCACAGGCAGACTTTACCGGCGGCTATCTCGCCGCGATTAGTCTTGACACCGGTGACTTTTCCGTCGCTTCCGAGAAAACCGGCGACATCGCAGTTCTGAATAATGTCCACACCCAAGTCACTTGCTGCACGGGCATAACCCCAAGCCACCGCATCATGTCGAACCGAGCCCGCGCGAGGTTGATTGAGGCCGGCACGAACTGGATATCGGCCGCCTCGGTTATACAACGGCATGCGCTCGAATACCTGCTCGGGCTCTAGCCATTCGCAATCGACGCCATTCAGCAACATCGCGTTGAAGGATCTTCGCAACGTCTCCTCATCATGGCGCGAGTGCGCGAGTGTGATCATTCCACGTTGCGAGAACATGATGTTGTAGTTCAGTTCACGACTGAGCTTTTCATAAAGCTTTACCGAAAACTCATAGAACGCCGACGACTCTGGAAGAAAATAATTGGAACGAACAATCGTCGTATTGCGACCGGTGTTTCCGCCACCGATCCAGGCTTTTTCGAGGACCGCCACACGTTTCATACCGTGGTTCTTGGCCAGGTAATAGGCCGTGGCCAAACCATGTCCTCCGCCACCGACGATGACGACGTCATAGGCGGACTTGGGCTGCGCCTCCTTCCACATGGGCTGCCAGTGACGGTGGCCGCTCAGTGCGTTGCACGCAAGAGTAAATGCGGAATAGTGCATGGTTCCCAGTCGAGGCGATCGTCTCAATATATAATTCAGTATAGTATAGTACAGTATCGTATATTTTAAGGATATCCGCTCGGCTTAATGCCCGCAGCGGAAAGCAATAAAACTATGCTGTGCCGTGTAAAACCGATCTCGAGGAAAGAGCACGAATCGGTATGTTGGCTTAAAGTTAACCCCGGACTCCCGGCTATGCAGGTGATATTGTCGGCTTTCATTCAACATTCTGGTTCAGCTCTATTCAGAGGGGACGGCCCTCTGCTGAATCGTTCCACACGCATGCTTTCTCGGCCCTGCTACTGTCGAAGTCCCTACACACTCGTGCAGAAGCCATAGGTTTTTCCCAGGTGCCATTCAAGCACCGGCAGCGGCAGGGCGCCAACGTCCAGGACGGCACTGTGGAAATGGCGATAATCGAAATCTGCCTGAAGGTGATCCATCACCCTCTGCCGCATGCGCAGAATTTCCTCATCCCCAAGCTTGTAGGCAAGTGCCTGCCCTGGAATTCCGCAACTGTAGCGGATGGTGTCGGTGCCGATCTCTCTCGGCGTGCAAAGCGTCTTCTCCGCGAGATATTGCTGAGCGCGTTGAAGGCTCCAGCCCAAGGCGTTCATGCCGGTGTCCACCACCAGGCGGCTGGTGAGAAACGCGTCCATCGCCAAGCGGCCATAACGATCATAGGAGTCGTCGTACAATCCCATTTCGCCGGTCAGGGTCGCGGCGTACTCGGCCCACCCCTCGTTGAATGCGTTTACCGAGGCGTGTTTGCGAATCGACGGCAGGTCTTTGTTCACCATCTGCAGCGTCAAGTGCAGGTGATGGCCGGGAACTAGTTCGTGAAACACCAGAGACGCCGCGGCGATGACGGCGAGGCTGTCGAGCTTGGAGCCGTTGTAGTGGTAGAGACCGCGCCTCTCATACGACGTGGGGTTGGCGTAGTAACCCCAGGACATGGTGCTTTCCAGGGATTCATGCAGGCGCACCACATCGTATTCATTTGGAGAGCGGGCAAAAAAGAACTCGTCATAGCGCTGTTCGAGCCGATCCTTGTGCTTGCGCATGCGCGCACCAACATCGTCCGCGTCCTTGGCCATCCCACCCTGGGGACCGCGCAGATGTGCTGCGAACTCGAGCGCGGTTCCGGTGAAGCCCAACTGCCTGCGCACCTCGGCCATCTGCGCCTCGATACGCTCCATCCGGGCATGGCCTCGGGCATGAATCTGTTCCGGCGTCAGATCCATGGTGGTATGCATGGCGGCGAGATCACGGTAAACCTGCGCACCGCCGGGCAGCAAGGACATGCCGACGCCGTCCGGCGCCGCCGCCTCGTATTGGTCATCGAGCTGTGAAATCAGATCAGCGAAGCCGCGCGCCACATCGGCAGCGCGTCGGTCGATCGCCAAGCGTAGTGCGTCTGACCCGCTCAACGCGACAAGACGCGCCGGGTCCACGGCTATGGTGCTCGCCATCGATGCGGCAAGCCCGGCCAGCAGGCGGCGTGAACCCGGCAGTTGCGGTTTGAAGATGCGGATCCCGCGTTCCGCCTGACCCGCCGTGCGTGCGTGGACCTGACGCAACAGGTGCGCCAGGTCAGCAAGCGCCGTGAGATAACGTTCACCATCGCCATCCTTCTTGAACTGGAAGGCAGTGAGACACTCGCCGATACCGCTGAACAAAAGCCCACCGCTGTAGGGGGTCTGGAAGAAAGGACCGTGGAAGAACGCGCTGCAAGGGTCAATCGCCAGCCAGTAGCGATCGGCATCCTTAGCCCAGCAGACGGCGTAGTGCCGCAGCAGCTTGCTGGTCAGTGCGAAGTCGTGCGGCAGTTGGGCATCATCGACGCGATTAAGCAAGTCCAGGATGTCCAGGCCGAGTTTCGTGCGCCGTTGAGCCCCCTCGAGGCTGATGTCCGGACAAAGGCCTTCCAACGAGCCCCTCTCCTGGGCACGCAGCCCTTCGCCGAAATAATCCCAGGCGAGTTCCGCCGCGCGGTTGACGCGCGTCAGCGACTGCTCGAGGGGCGAGCGCTTGTAATTGTTCATGGGTTCACCTGTTTTCCCAAAGCATTCAGGCCGCTTCCGCGCGCCCTGTGCGACGAGGGTCGGCGCAGGCTTCGGCAGTGCCGTCCGGCTTGATGTGAACGCCCTCATAACTGCCGTAGTGGAAGTGCCACGGGCTGGTCAGCGTCAGGTTAAGGCCGCGCTTCGCTATCTCCTTGTGCATCTCGGGCGTTCCGCAATCGATCTCGCACATGTAAGACGCAGGTCCACCCGCCATGCTGGCCAGTGATTGGGCACCAAACCGCGGCCGGTGGACTGACGTCTCGATGTCCATGCCGTAGTCCAGGATGTTCACCGCATTCTGCACGCAGTTCGGAATCAAGCCGATGCTGGGCGAGCCGGCGGCCAGCACCGGATTGCC
>JBOICJ010000383.1:0-2459 GCA_050740035.1 Stenotrophobium sp.
CCAACGGTAGGCCCTGAATCCGTATCGACCCCACTGCGATTTCATCGCAAGCTTCAGAATTCAAGATATATTTTCCCTGCGCCGGCAGCACTCCGGTCTACGCAGCCTCCGATTTGTACTTGTAGGAGTAGTAGCCGCCGTAGCCGTACTTCGACGCCAGTGCCGACAGGTCGTTGAAGATGATGCCGTCGACGCGGATGCCGTTCTGATCCATGCGGCGCTGCGCGATCTGGACATCCTGCAGGGTGCTCACGCCACCGCGCACTACAAGGAAATTGACCCCGGCGAGCTTGCCGATGGAAATACTGTCGGCCAGGTTCAACGTAGGCGGCGTATCGATCACGACAAAATCGAATGCCTTGGACACCTGCTGCAACAGGGCTTGGAAGTTGCCATGCGTCAGCAACTCGGCGGGATTGGGCGGCAGCTTGCCGGTCGCAAGAAATTTCAGCCGGCCTCCGTCGAACTCATGAACAGCCGCCTCCAATTTGCTACTGCCGGTGATGACCTCGGAAAGCCCCGGCGAACGCGGCTTGCTCAGCGACTTGTGGACATGCCCCTTGCGCATATCCGCATCGATCAGAAGCACCGACTTTTCGGTATCCGACAGCAGGAACGCGAGATTGGCCGCCACGAACGATTTACCGATACTCGGCGTAGGCCCATGGATAGCAACGATATTGTTCTTGGCCTCCAGCAGCGCGAACTGCAGACTGGTGCGCAGACTTCTCAGGCTTTCCACCGCCGGCTCGTGCGGCACTTCGCGGCACAAGAGCGGGGATGTGCCGCCTGAAAGCACCTTACGCCGAATCTCGGCCTCGATATTGCTATGCGGCACCGTCGCAAAGACCGGCAAGCCCAACTGGGCCTCAATAGACTCGGGAGTTTCCAGGGTGCGGCGCAGTGCGACCTTGATGAAGATGGCGCCAATACCCGCAAAGATCGCCAGCACCAATGTCGCAGCCAGCACTAAAGCAGTCTTGGGCTGGTCTTTCCTCCAAGGTTGCACAGCGGTGTCAACAATGCGCGCATCTCCCACTGTCCCGGCCTTGGCGACTTTGTATTCCTGCGCCTTGTTCAACAACTGGACATAGAGGTCGTTGGCCACCTGTACATCGCGGGTCAAACGGATGGTCTCCAGTTCAGTCTGGGGCAACGCTTTGAGCTGAGTCTCAATCTGGGCTTTTGTCGCCTCCAACTGGTCCAACTGTTGTTGCATGGCCTTGATAGGGGGACTGGCATCCGTAAACCGCAGCTTGAGTTCGCTACGCTGCAGTTTCAGATCGGAGATCTGGGTTTCGACAGCGGTGGCCTGGTCGAGAATTGCCTTACCGGCTACGCTCAAATCAACCGCCGCCCCCTTCTTGGATTTATAAGCCTGTAGAGCCGCCTCTGCGGTGGTCAGTTGCAGTTGCAAATCCGGCAACTGTTGATCCAGGAACTGCAGGGATTTGCTCGCCTGCTCGGAGTGCATCTCGACGTTTTGGCGGATATAGCTGTTAGTCACGCCATTCAGGATATCGGTGATCTGCGCTGGATCGCGCCCGGTCAGCGACAGTCCGATAACTCCAGTTTGTTTGCCTTTCTCTGCAATGGTCAGGCGCTTTTGCAGATCCTGCACGACCGCATCCACGCGATGGCTGGTGATCGTGAATTCCGTGCCTGGTGCCGCTTGCAGAGCACGTACAAAGATGGCGACCTGCCCACCATCGACGGTGGCGGCCGCAGGCTGTCCCACCTGCCCCGATAGAATCTGTTTGCCATCAGGGTCATCCAACGTATATTGGCCATCCCTGCCGGCATGCAAAATCATGGGCAAGTCCTGAGCCTGGTGGTAGCTCGCAGGTACCTCCAGCCGGCTCACGTCGATCCGCTCAGCGTCCCAAGCGTAATGGCCTCCAACATGGCTCAGCAGCCCACCCAAGCCGCGACGCGCCAGTGCATCTCCAATCAGCGGAAACCGATGAGGCTCAGCCGCGATATCCAGGTGCAACTGCTGCACGACCGGCACGATAACCGACCGCGAAAGCATGACCTGGATTTCCGCATCAGCCTGGGTATTGGTACTCGAGCCCAGCGCCTGGGTGATGTCCTGCAAGCCTGGAATCGGCAACTGTTGTTGCTCGATCTGTACCAGCGCATCAGCCTTAAAGATAGGCGTCGCCACAAATAGATAAAACAGTCCAATGACCAATACGCAGGCAGCGACAATAAACCCCAGACGACGATGCTGCAGCAGGCTATCCAATAGCTGCCGAAGGTCAATCTCGTCCTCCGCCATCGCTGACAGGGATTGCCTGGTTTGTGTGTTATTGGACATGTTCACTCTAAAAATAAATGACTAACTGGCCGCTCCAGATCCAGATGGTGCAGCCCCCAAAAGCCGATAAATCAGCAATGCGTAGCCCGGACAATCGGGGCGCCTCTCAGGCACCCAGCGAGTTCTGAATGTTGCACAA
>JBOICJ010000384.1:0-1956 GCA_050740035.1 Stenotrophobium sp.
CTCCTCACCCCGCCGCCGCTCGGTCACGTCCTCGCCGATGCTCGCCGTGCCCGTCACCTCTCCGTCGGGCGATCGCAGCACGATGTGGTTCCATCGGATGAGGCGTTCCTCACCGGCTCGCGTCAGCATCTCGCTTTCGCGGTGCCAGGCCGACGGCAGGTCGGCGAGCACGGCGGCGAACGAGCGGGCGAACGCCGCGGTGGCGGTCGGCGGCACGAATAGCGCCACCCAGCTCCTGCCGAGCACTTCCTGACGCTGCCACCCGACCTGTTGCAACAGGAAGTCGTTGCAGTAGGTGATCCTGCCTTCGGTGTCCAGGGTCACCGAGAGCATCTGCACGTTGCCGAGGATCTGTTGGAAGCGCCGCTCACTCTCTTTCAACTCATCGATGGCGAGCTTGCGATTGGTGATGTCTTCGGCCACCCCGGCGAAGCGGATCACTTCCGCGCCCTCTTCCCGCACGGGAAAGGCGCGATCCCTGATCCAGCGTACGCTGCCGTCGGGCCGTACGATCCGGTACTCCTCATCGTAGGTGCCCGCGAGCTGCTTGGCGTCGGCCGCCTAGATCACGTGTGGCCTGTCGTCAGGGTGAATGGCCTCGGCCCAAAGGCGTGGCGAGGCATAGAGCTCCTGCGGACTTCTCCCCCAGATCTCGAAAAATCCAGGGCTGACATAAAGCATCTCGTTCTTCAGCCGGTCGGTGAGCCAGAAGACTTCGCGAATGTTGTCCGTCACCTGGTGAAAGCGGCGGTCCGATTCGCGCCACTTCTCTTCGGCCTGCTTCTGAGCGGAGATATCCTGGACGAGGGATATGAAATGCAGCGTGCCGCCGTCGCTGTGGCGAACGATGGAGGTGATGATGTGCGCCCAGACGACCGCGCCGCTCTTGGCGAGCAACCGCGCGTCGACCTGGTACTCCACCAGCATTCCCGCTATCGCGTGGGCCCTTGCCGTGACACTTCGCGCGATGTCCTCCGCGTGTGTCAACCGCCCGATGTCGAGCGCGAGCGCCTCCGCGCGCGTGTAGCCGAGGAGATCGCAGAAGCGCTCATTGACGCTGAGAAACCGTCCCTCGGAATCGCTGTGCACCACGCCCACCGCCAAGTGCTCGAACATCGATCGGTACCATTCCTCCCGGTGGCTGATGGTGCGCAGCAACGCGAGCACGAGGGTGCCGGCGCCGGTCGTGATCGGGGTGAGACTGATCTCGACCGGAAGTTCGGTGCCATCCTTGCGCAGGGCGCTCAAGCTGATACCCACCCCCATGGGGCGCGCCTTGGGGTTCTCGAGGTATTCCGCCCTGTGAGCGGCGTGACTGCGCCGCAGACCCAGCGGCACGAGCTGCTCCAGGGGCGTTCCCTGCAATTCAGCAGCCGTATACCCGAGTAGGTGAGCGGCACGGGCGTTGACCACGACGAGCGTGCCGGCCGCATTTACGACCATACCGGCTTCCGTCATGGAAGCGAGCAGTTCGCGAGCGTAGCCCTCCGGGCCTTTCGCGATCTCAGTCACGTTGGCTTAGATATCTCTCCGAGCCTGTCCCTTCTTTCCTCCTGCCCGATTCAACCCGCTTCCCGCGGGTTCGGGTTTGAAGCCGTGCCGCCTGGCGGCGCCGGCGGAGTATGATAATGGGACATAAGGCGGGATTGTGAGCGGGTGTCGACGTTTTCCAGCCGTGACTTCGGCAAAGGTTCACGTAACCGCGAGATGAACCTGCGGTACGGGATTACGCAGAAAATCCGCTTCGACGGCCTCTATCAGGGTAGGCCCCTGGCGGGAAAACGCCCGACGTATGGCGTCGGTCAGCTCCGCGGGCCCACTCGCGCGGACGCCTTCGGCGCCGAACGCCCGTGCAAGCGCCACGAAGTCAGGATTGCGCGCCACGACACCGACTGGCGGGATGCCAGCGGCCCGCATGTCATCGCGGATCTGCCCCAATGCTTCGTTGTTCCAGAC
>JBOICJ010000385.1:0-1582 GCA_050740035.1 Stenotrophobium sp.
TCGTCGAAGGCGTGGCCGCCGGTCGCCGCATGGTGGGTAATGACCTCAATACGCTGGGAGCTTTTATCGCAAGGGTAAAAGTGACGGGGCTGAACAAGGACGATGCAAAGGCTGTGAGGAGCTGGGCGAAGCACAAGGTTCCAGAATTCAGTTAGGCGAGCGGCAGATGGTAGTTTACCTGCCGCGAGGTCGTTTTGGCTTGATCGTGATGTCGTATTTGGGAAGTGCTTGCGACCGCTCAAGTCGGATGTTGAGACGCTTCATTTCTTTCTTGGGTACGATGACCCCAGTCGGATATTCTCCGTCGAGTCGAGCAACGACTGGGTGTTGGCCTTTCCAGTTCATGCGTAACGCACAGGCTCGCACCACATCCCAACAAGTGAGCAGCACGCCATTCCACTTCTTGTGCAACGACGACCAGCAGCGTTCGATCGGATTGTACTTGCTGTGATACGGTGGATAGTAAACCAAGCGAATTTCCAGCCCGGACCAGTCGGCAAACTCGATCATACGTTTGAGAAACTGAGTCCGCGAGCCTGAATTCTTTGGCCCGTTGTCCAGGTAGATGACCAAACGCCGAACCTTGCGGCATTGCGCGCGAACCGACTGCCACCACACACGCAGGCAGTCGCCCCAAAAGTCGCTCGTCTCCGCGGTGCCGAACAAGAGAGTCAAAACGCCCGTGGCCAGCATCAGCACGCCAAACGGCACAAGTTTCTCTTTTGCCGGCGGATCGTGATCCCAGCCCTTGGTCACGTTACCTTGGCTGTCGGTTCTGGTTTTCCCCCCCTAAGACATACTGGCCGAGACTGACTTTCGCTTTGGTGTCCACCGAGATTTCCAAGGTTTCCGGGTCGTCTTTTGCCTTCTCATGCACCGCCTGCAGATTGTCGAAGATCGCATCGGTGTCTGCCATCTTTTTCAGCGGCTTGCCTTTTTGGATTCGCTTGAGTCGATAGTTCATGCGATTGAGAATGTCGCGTATAGTGCGTTCGCTGGGGAGTTCCTCTTCCGAGTAGCCTTTCTCGAACAGCTCCTGCCGCACTTCGCCAGCCGAAAAGTTCGTGTATTGCCGCGAAGACTTTAATTCAGGATCGGACTGCGTATGGGGTTCGACAATCAAGCGAAGGTCGATGGCCAGTTGGGGGTTCGCATCCTCACTGCGCTGTCGCCCGCGCCGCGAAGTACGCGAGACGACTTCAATTTCACCCGACTGCTCGCGCAACCCTTTGGCGACGGTATCTCTGCCCCAACCAAAATGTTGTTCCGCCTTGCGGGGACTGCCACCACAGAGTTTCGTGCAAACCTCTGCCTGGAACTGTCGCCGCTGGTTTCCCTTCAGCCGCTTGGATGCCGATGCCAACAATTCATTCGTTAGGTCATCCATGACCGCCCTCTCCCGTGAAAACAGGTAAATCAAGCCGATAACTTGACTCCTTTCAGCGTTTTCACAAAGAGCACTTCTGGTAGATTTTCAACCGCCGCTCGCCTAAGCAGAATCCGATCCCGCCCGAATACAGCCGGTGGGGGTCCTTCTCGAAGCTGGCCGACGACAACCTCAACGCGCTGCACGGGATCATGG
>JBOICJ010000386.1:0-9744 GCA_050740035.1 Stenotrophobium sp.
CGCGTCTCGCGGCGTGGCTGCGGCGCTGGCGGGGGCCGGCACCGAAGGAGCAGGAGGGGCCGATGAGCGAGGACGCGAGCGGTCAGCCGGCCACGCCGGCGCGCAGGGAGAAGGTGACGCCGATCAACCGGGCCCCGCACCCGCGGCATGCGGCCCCGGCCGCGGGCGACGTGGTGCTGCGGCTGCCGCCGGGCGCCGTCGCGGACCTGCAGGCGAGCGACGCCGAATGCCGGGTGCGGCGGGCCGAGGCGCGCGAAGCGCTGGCGTTGGCCGACGCGGCGCGCATGCGCGCGGAACTGGCCGACGCTTACCGGGCCGGGCTGCAGATGCAGCTCACGACGCTGCTGGGGCTGGCGCCGGGCACGCAGTGGCGCTGGCACGCGGACGGGCGCGTGGAGCTGCCGGCGCCGCTGGAGCCGCAGGTGCCGCCGCTGCCGGTGGCCTGAGCGGCGCGGGCATGTGGGAACCACGGAGTCACGCGCAGGAGCAGGCGCTGCTGTGCCCGGCGGAGCTGCTGCTGTTCGGCGGGGCGGCGGGCTCGCTGAAGTCGGAGACGCTGCTGGTGGACGCGGCGCAGGAGCGCGGGCGGCGCCGGCTGCGGGCGCTGCTGCTGCGGCGCAGCTATCCGGAGCTCGAGCGCGGGCTGATTAGGCGCAGCCGCGAGCTCTACCCGGAGTGGGGCGCGACCTACAACGAGCAGCGCCGGCGCTGGACCTTCCCGGCAGGCGGCACGGTGGAGTTCGGGTACTGCGAGTCGGAGAATGACATCTACCGCTACCAGGGCGCCGAGTTCAGTTTTATCGCCTTCGACGAGTCCACGCACTTTACCGAGTTCCCGATCCGCTACATGCTTAGCCGGCTGCGCTCGACCAACAGGGAGATGCGGCTGCGCATGCGCCTGGCCTCGAATCCTGGCAACGTGGGGCACGCGACCCACAAGATCATCTTCCACGGCGCCACGTGCACGCACTGCCACATCGGGCCCGCGTCGCGGCGCCCCATGGCCGTCTACGAAGATGCGCGCTGGCCCAGCGACCAGCACCCAATCGGCAAAACCACCTGCTTTATCCCAGGGCTGTTGAGCGACCACGCGCTGCTTGGCGGTGAGTACGCGCGCTCGCTACAATCGCTGCCGGGCGCGTTCCGGAAAGCGCTGCTGGAGGGCTGCTGGGATGTTTACGAGGGCCAGTATTTCGATCTGTGGCGACCGCAGGACATGGTGGTGCGGCGCGCCCAGGTCGGAGAGCAGGCTTGGTGGCCGCATTGGGTGGGCGTGGATTACGGCTTCAGCGGCAGCCAAGCCGCGGCCTACCTGCTGACGCGCTCGCCGGCGACCGCCGCGCACCCGCACGGCGTGACCTACGTGCTCGAGGAGTACACGGCGCAGCACCAGGTGGCGGCGGATTTCGCGCGCGAGCTGAAGGAGCGCTTCGCCGGCGGCGGCGAGCGGCACCTGACGGCGTGGTATCTGTCGCCGGACGCGTGGGCCCAACGCGGCGACGGGCACACCATCGCCCACCAGATGACGCTGGCGAGCGCCATCAACTTTGCCCCGGCCAGCAATGACCGCGTGGGCGGGGCGATGCTGGTGTACACGGGGCTCGACCGGGGCGAGCTGGTGATCTGCGAGGGGTGCAAGGAGCTACGCGAGGCGCTGCCCACGCGCATCCACGACCCGGGCCGGCCCGACGACATCCTGAAGGTAGCCGGCGACCCGCTCGACGACTGCATGGACGCGCTGCGGTACGGCGTCTACAGCTACGTGGGGCCGGCGCGCGCGCCGGCAGCGGTGCAGGCGGCGCAGCGGGTGACCAGCGAGGACGCGACTATCGCGGCGCTGCAGCGGCGACTCGCGGAGGAACGGCTACAGCCGCGGGGCGCACGCTACCTGGGGAGGGCTCGGCGGCCGCCGCGGTAGCCGCGGCGCGCAGACAGGCCAGTAGGAGCTCGGTGGCCAGGGCGGCGCGCACGAGCGGCGAGGAGAGGGGCAGCACGGCATCGGCCAGCGCCACCGTCGCCGGCTGGTGGACGGCTACCAGGTACTCGGCCGCGATCGGCGCGCCCCGCGCCAGCAGGCGCAAGGCGGCGGCATGCGCGTCAGCCCTGTCACGCATGCGGCGATGGTAGCACGGGGGGCGCGGCGGCGGCCGCTACATCATTGCCGCATTCGCGCAGGCGGCGCGCGGCGGTGGCGCGATCGGTGGCGGCGAGGGCCCAACGGCGGCGGAGGACGGCGACGATGCGGCCGCGGCCGTCCACGGCGCAGTCAGCCGGCACCCAGCCGCGCCAGGCGCCGTAGCCCGGGCGCCAGTGGGCGGCGACGACGCGGACCGCGCGGCGCAGCGTCACGGGCGCGGCGGATGCGTGCCAGGATGGCCGGGGCGGATCGGCGGCGGCGGAGCCGGGCAGGGATAGGCGCCGGCGAGCGCCGCGCGGGCCACAGCGGCGGGAGAATCTTGGCCGAGCTCTGGATGCGCGGCGAGGTAACGCGCGACGACCCGGGCCCAGTCGCCGACGGTCGAGCCCGGCGGCAGGCAGGCCGCGCCCGCGGCGGAGGCGTCGAGCGCGGCGGCCGAGACGAAGCCCAGGCAGGTGCCTTGCCCCAGGCCGTCGCGGTAGGACGCGCCCGCAGCGATCGGCACCGTGGCCGCCCGGCATTGCGCGGCGAGTTGGCGCGCGGCGAGCACCTGGCCAGTGGCCGGCGCGGCGAGCGCCACGGCGAGGATCAGCGGCAGGTAGCGGAACATGAGCCGAGTGTGCGCGTGCGCGGCGCCGCCGTCAATTCCCGCCGATGGGGGGCGCGGTCAGATGTCGCGTACCAAATCGGCGATGGCGACGCCCAGGCCGCGGGCGAGCGCCAGCAGCGAATGCAGCGAAAGGTTGCGGCGGCCGCGCTCGACCTGGCCCACGTAGGTCCAGTCCAGGCTGGCGTGCTCGGCCAGCTGCTCGATGGTCCAGCCGCGCTGCTGGCGCAGCTCGCGGATGCGGCGGCCGAGCGTGCGCTGGGCGGCGAGGGCGCGGCGCTGCGGTGGCATGCTCGATAGTCCCGGCTGAATGACGACTGGCCCAGCGACGATAAGTCCTGCTGCGCGGCACCGGGGCTGGGGCCAGTCCGCCGGCGCCGCCATCGTGGGTCCAGGCCCAGCAGGGCCGCCAGCCGCGACAGCGCGCGCACGTCGGGTGGCGGCTGTGGCGCAGCCGATCCCGACTTCAGTGGCGCTGACGCGAGCGGTGGCGGGAACCACAGCAGGCGACCCATGAGCGGGAGCGTACGCGGTTGGAGGCGCGGCGCAACCACAAAACGGCAGCGGCACCCGCGGTTGGGCGGCGAACAAAAGGCGAAGCGGCGCGCCGCCCAGGTCAGCGGCGGCGGCGGCCGGCGGCGCTGGGCTCGGGTTTCACGGCGTCGGGACGCGCCGCGGCCGGCAGCAGCGGCTTGACGGCGGCGGCGACAGCGGGCGGCATCTCGACTCCGAGCGCGGCGCCGACGGTGGCCATGACCGTAGCCCAGCGGGCGGGGTCACGCCCGCGGCAGATGAGCATTTCAGCCAGCATCCATGCATGCTCCGGCGATATGTCACAGCGTGACGGGTCTAGCTCCTGCCGCTCGAACCACGGCCACGCGTGTTCCAGCAGCGCGCGCAGCAGACCGCCGATGCGCGGGCCGCGGTTGGGTGTGGTGAAGCCGCGCGCGACCGCCGACCGCAGCAGCAACTCGTGCTGCTCGGCGCTGAGGCTGATACCAGCCATGGGATAGGTTTGCCGGTGCCGCGCCATATAAACCGTTGACTGATATAGCTTTGCGCGGGGTAAAACTTTTTACAACTTTTCTCTTGACAGCAAGCGGTGGTTGATATCAAAATCGGGCATGGTCAAGAAGGGCAAGCGAGGCAAACAGGTTTGGATCCCCGCGACGGCCGCGCAGTTCCGCACGATGGAGCGCGCGGCCGCCGCCAATTTTCAGCGCCTGGGGGCGTGGATGCTCGAACAGAGCCTCCGGGCTGCCAGCGCTGATTCCACCAGCAACGCCGCGCCGGCGGCCTGAACATCCGGCAAAGGAGCCCATCATGCCCGCGCCGCACGCCACGGACGCCACCGAGCCGGAAGGCTCGACCGTCGCAGTCACCACCAACGTCCTACTTTGGCCGGAGGGGTTCACCGCTCCGGCCGCAAGTCCCCAGCCCGCGGCGGTTCCGCCGGCGGCTGTGGCGGCTGCCGGCGACCCGGTCACCTTTGTACCGGGCGCGGGCGCCGCCGCGGGTGGGGTCGAGCCCGATCAGCACTGCCTGGGGCTGCGGCCGGCGCTGCCACTTTCGGCGCTGGAGCGGGCGCTGGCCTACGCGCTGCACGTCACCGCCGGGCACTTGCGCGGGATGGCGGGCAGCTTCCCGTGCGAGGCGTGCAAGCGGGCCGCGGCCGGCGTGCAGCGGGAGGCGTGGGAGGCGTTCCTACGCGAGCGCTTCGGCCACGCGACCATGGGCTGCCGCATGTGCGACGGGCACGGCGACGTGCAGTACGCCACGCCGACCTACGACGACCCCGAGGGCCCGGGCCGGTGGGGCGACTGCGAGCACTGCGACGGCGGCGAGGTGTCGCTGGCGCACATCTGGTGCTGCCCGGATTGCCAGGCCAAGTTCACCGCGGGGCAGATGGCGGCGCTGCTGCAGGAGGCACTCTAATGGCCACCACGATGCAGACGACCAACGAACTCGCGGCAGCGATCGCCGAGGCGTTCGCACAGCGGCAGGGGATGATGCCGGCAGCGCCGCAGGCGCAGGGCTGGGCGCCGGTGGCCGCGCCGGCGCCGGTGGCCGCGCACGGACTGCTGGTGCCGCTGAAGTTGCAGACGCCGGCGGGCACGGTGCGCTGCTATCTGCAACTGGGACCGGAGGCGGCGACGCCGCAGGGAGCCCAGGCCGCGATTACGGCGCTGATGCAGATGGGCGCGCCGCTCGATGCGTGGCAGCCGCGCGAGACCGACGGCAACGGCGGCGGCGGTTGGGGCCGTGGCGGCGGTGGCTGGGCCGGCCGCGGCGGCAACGGCTGGGGCGGCGGCGGCGGATACGGCCGCGGTTGGGGGCGTCCATGACGGCGCCGATTCTTCCCATGCGGGGCGCGGGCATGACACCCGCGCCCTGGTCGCCGGCGCTGCAGAGCGCGCCATACTGCGTGCTCGATATCGAGACGGCGGCGGGCTCGCCCGAGAGCATCGAGCGCAGCGTGTGGCACGGCTGGCGTCCCGACGTGCGCTGGGGTGACGAGACGATCGGGCGGCGGTTCCGCGAGGCGCTGCTGCGCGCGCACGAAAAGGGAGCGCTGCTCGACAGCGCTCCGATAGCGGCGGTGGGGCTGCGCGCGCCGGGCGCGACGCTAGTCCTGCACGCGATGGCGGAGCGGCTGGACATCATACCCGCGGGCTGGGCGGCGGGCTACGCCGACGAGCGCGGGCTGATGGCGTCGGCGCTCGATGCGCTGGACTCGCTGCCGGCCGAGTGCCGCATCGTGGGCCACAATGTCTACCGCTTCGACCTGCCGCGGATGCGGCTGGCCGCGGCGCGGCACGACCTGGCGCTGCCGCCGGCGCTCACCGACGGCCTGCCGGTCACCGACACCATGCACCACTTCTGCCGCAACTTCGCGGCGGGACAGCGGGTGATGATCGGCGTCGAGGAGATGCTGGAGCTGCTGGGCGCGCCGCCGCGGCCGGAGGGCGCGCCGGACGGCGCCGACGTGCCGGCGATGGTGGCGTGCGGCGACGTGGCCGGGGTGGCGGCGAAGCTGGCCGGAGACCTGGTGGACGAGGAGTGGGCGGCGCGGCGCATGGGGGTGATTTCGTGAGCGCGCTTGCCACAGCGATCGAGCTAGCGCAGGGCTTGCTCGATCCTTTCGGCCAGGGCATCTTCACCTTCGAGCGGCTGGAGCCCTACCTGCAAATCGCGTACGACCGGCTGCGCGATGACGGGATGGCGAGTAGGGAACTCGCGTTGGTATCGGCGCAGGTGATGCTCACGCTCCCGGCCGGTTCGACCAATCTGCAGGACCACGTGGGGCTGGGCGGCGGGTTGGAGAACATGGCCAGGCCGATCTGCATCCGGCAGCGCGCGGCCGACCGCGGCAAGGACGCGGAGTGGCGCTATGTGATCGCAGGGTACTCGGTGGGCCCGAGCGAATGGGTTCCGGGCTACGACTGGTGGGGTGGCGACGTGCGCTTCCGCGCGGCAGACCGGGAGCTGCAGTTCGACGTGCTGCACGAGCAGCTATGGCTGGCGCAATTGCCGCGGGCGCTGCCGGCACGGGGACTGGCGGAGGTGCTGGGCTACTGGACCGCCGGCCTGATGGCGACGGCCATGCGCGAACAGCAACTGGGCGCGGGCTACGTGGCCGAAGCGCGGCACTTGCTGTTCCGATGGGCGGAGCGGCAGAAGATCGAGGCGGAGCGCCCAGTGCGCCAGGAGGCCGGCGCATGAGCGACCAGCGCGGGGCCGGCATCGCGTGGACGGACGAAAGCTGGAACCCGATCCGTGGCTGCGCCCGCGTCTCGGAGGGCTGCCGCAATTGCTACGCCGAGCGGTTGGCGGCGCGCTTCAGCGGTGCCGGGCAGGCTTACCGGGGCCTGGCGCGGATGACGGCGGCTGGGCCGCGCTGGACCGGGCAAGTGCGCTTTGTCGAGGATCACCTGCTGGACCCACTGAGATGGCGCCGGCCGCGCCGGGTCTTCGTCAACTCGATGAGCGACTTGTTCCACGATGGCGTGAGCGATGAGGAGGTCGACCGCATCTTCGCGGTGATGGCGCTGGCTCCGTGGCATCAGTTTCAGGCGCTCACCAAGCGACCTGGGCGGATGGTTGCGTACTTCCTGGGCCTGGCGGTGTCGGGCGAAGCGCGAGGACTACTGGCGGTCCCATGGGCCGGAGGCGTGGCCCGCGAGATCACGCCCGATTGGTTAGGCAGGCTTCGCCAGATACCGAAAGGGCTGCCGAACGTCTGGCTCGGCGTGAGCGTCGAGGACCAGGCGACGGCGGACGAGCGTATCCCGCTGCTGCTGCAGACACCGGCGGCGGTGCGGTGGGTGAGCGCGGAGCCGCTGCTCTCCGCGCTCGACCTGACGGGGTGGCTTGGCGAGTGCTGCGGCTACCCGCGACGCGAATTGGTAGCCGGCGAACATCATGAGGTCTGCTGCGGCTCTAGGATGGAGCAACTCGACTGGGTTATGGTCGGCGGCGAGAGCGGCCCGGGCGCGCGTCCGATGCGGGCCGAGTGGGCCGAGTCGCTGCAGCGGCAGTGTGCTGCCGCTGGAGTTCCTTTCTTCATGAAGCAGATGGACGGCAAGCGGAAGGTGCTGGCCGATTTTCCCGAGGCGCTGCGTGTGCGGGCGTACCCGAATGTCTAGCGGAACAGCGGAGGCGGGTGTATGAGCGAGCCGATTACGGCCGCTGCAAATGGCCGCGAAGCTCTGCCGCCAGTGGCGGGTGACCGTGTGGTTATCACGCGCCCAGGCGCTGATAATAGGCGCGTCGGCACCGTGCGGCGCGTGGAGCGGGTTCTGTGCGGCGAGCCGCCGATCCGCTGGCACCGCTACCCGCTACGCGTGCACGTGACGCTCGACCCGCGGGGCGATGCCGGGCCCGAGCGGCGGCAGTTTCGCGATGCCGATATCTACGTGGTCGGGCGCGCTGCCGGAGGCACGACTTGACCCGCGCGCTGCTGCTGTTGCTGCCGGTGGGCGCACTGCTGTACGCGGTGGCGCTGCTGCTGCGCTGCCGGCACCGGCACGAGCTCGCCGCGCGGCTAGCCGATGGCGGCATGGGGTTGCGGTGCGGGAGCTGCGGGCGGTTGCGGGCGCACCCGTGGGCTGCGGCCTACGTCCCGCGCCAGGCGGCGCAGCCCACCGGCATCGAGCGCGAGGGGCGGGCGGCCGCCAGGGCCGAGGAAGTGACCGCGCGCGAGCGCTGGGAGCGCGGGCGCGATCGCGCCGGACGCCGGGAGGCACGATGACAGGCAGCCTGGTGGCGGCGACGGAGGCGCGCATGGTCGCTGCCGAGCGGCAACTGGCCGAGATGAGCCGGACGGTGGCGCAGGTGCGGCGCGAGAACGAGCGGCTGCAGCGGGCGCTGGCGGCCGGCGGCGAGCGCATCCACGGCGTGCTGGTGCCGCGCGAAGGAACCATTGAGCCGCGCGGAGGGACGTATGACAAATAGCCCGGCGCAGCGCTCGCTGGCGCTGCTGCGGCGTGACGGCTATCTCGCCGCCGTCACCGAGCGCTGGAACCAGTACGCCAAGGTGCGGCAGGACCTTTTCGGCTTTATCGACATCGTCGCGGTGCGCCGGGACCGTCCCGGCGTGCTCGCGGTGCAGACCACCACCGCCGCCCACCAGGGCGAGCGCGTGGCGAAGCTCAGCGCGTTGCCGGCGTCGGCCGAGTGGCTGGCGGCCGGCAACGCCATCGAGGTCCACGGCTGGCGCAAGATTGCCGGCCGCTGGGCCGTAACCGTAACCCACGTCACCGCCGCGGAGGAGCCGGCGCAAGATGGATTTTCTCAACCCCCAAAAGCCCACGCGCATATCGCTGAAAAATGCGGTGCTGCACAGCGACAAGAACCAGCAGCGCCACCTGCGCTGCACCTTTTCGACACCAGTGAGCGCGACGACGGCATGGTTGCCGGCGTTTCTGACTAAAGACATCCTGAAGGCCGCGGTCCACGGCGCTGTGGACCGGATGCGTTTCGATGCCGAGGTAGTTAACGTAAACGCGCGCTTTTCGCCGCTGCCCGAGGGCAGCACGGCGCTGATGATGGCCGATATCACCGTCAACGGCTTCGAGATGCGGCGCGCGCCCGACGGACTGACCCTGCGCTTCGGCATTGGGCTGCCGTTTGCGCGCTATCTAGGGGAATGGCTGGCGGACTGCGGCACCGATATGTTTCTGCTCTGCGATTCGTCGCAGCCGGAACTGCCGGGGATGAGCGAGGGCGGCCCGCTGCGGCGGGAGCGCACGGTGCGGCTGCCGGCCAAGACCAGGGCGGCGACGGAGGCCGAGGCGGCGAATGCGTGACGTGCTCACGGCGGCCGCCGCCAAGCTGGACAGCGCCGCAATGCTGACACTCCCGGAGGCGGCGGCGCTGCTGGGCGTGGCCGTCAAGACGGTGGAGTCATGGCGTTACGGCCAGGCGCGCGGGCGGCCGGCGCCGGCGCTCGAGTTCCGCCGCTACGGCGGCGCGGTGCGGGTGACGCCGCAATCGGTGCGGGCGCTGCGCGAGGGCCGCGGGCCGCGGCTGGAGGCGGTCGATGCCGTGAGGGGCAAGTTGCGATCCTGAGATTTGGAAGAAAGGTCCGACTGTACGATGAGCGAGCTAACCGAACTGCTGCAGGCCCAAGCGGCTGATCGCGCTGCGCTACCGAAGTGGAGGCAGCCGTATGGAGGACCCAACAAATGGTTGATTGCCTTCGCCAAAGAGGCGATCTTATTGTTGGCAGCCCACGACGCGGAGATCCGCGAGGCTGCGAAGCTGGAGCAGTTTAAGGCCGATTGCCGAGCCGAATGCAAAGCCTGCCGTGTCGGCACCCGGCCTTTCAAGGTTGGACGTAAATGGCTGCATGGCGCTCCCGGACAGTCCTGGACCCTTGTCCCATGTGGTGCCGTCAAGATTTGCAAAGCCTGGGCCAAGTCCCACCCCGAGCCCGCCGACGGGAAGGGGGACAAGTGAAAAATTTATCCAACGCTGAATACATCGCGCTGCTCAACAC
>JBOICJ010000387.1:0-12108 GCA_050740035.1 Stenotrophobium sp.
GGGCAGGCCTGCCGCTGCAAGCCGCCATGGTCGGCGACGATCAGGGCCTGGGTGCAGCGGGGGCAAAATTGATAATGGCTGCTCATGCGGCTCCCTGTGACGGTGCGGTTTTCGTTTTGGCGACGTAACTGCCGTGATGGATCAGCACTTGCTGATCGCGACAGTGGATCACGGTGGCGACACTCATTCGTCCACGACCATGCCGGCGCAGCGCGGTCAGAAACTGCGCGGCCGTTTTCTCGTCGTGGTGCGTCGTTGCCGTCACCGCATCGTCGGCGGGCCGCAGAAAATCGCATTCGCTCTTCTGGACCACCAGCAAAGCATCCAGCCGCTCGGCTTGCAACAGTCGATGTAATGACAGCCAGCCGCAGATGATGCCGAGCGTTGCGAGACTGCCGCCAAACATCGTGCGATGCGGATTCTGGTTCGGCGCCAGCGGCGCGGCGATGCTGGTCACGCCTTGCAAGCTTTCCCGCACTTGCAAGGCCATCGCCCGTGCCAGCGGAATCTGTGCGTGCAGATAGGCCGTCAGCTCATTCGCTGTTGGCGCTCCACTATTGCGACGGCTCATCTGGCGATTCGGGAGAATTATGGTGTTCGGTTTCTGGTTCGGCCTGTTCGTCCGCGGGCTTTTTGCGCTGGATTTCGACGCTGTCGAAAATGCCGCGCGGAATCATCCATTCGTCCAGCGAGAGTCCGGCCTGCTCCATTTTCTGCACGATGGTCGCCAGCGCCTTGTTGCTGCCCTTGGTGGCGATGCCGCAACCCTGCCGCGCCAGCAGGGTTTCAAAGCGGTTCACGAAATCCGCGCGGTCGCGATGAGGGATTCCATTGGAAACCCGCGAGCGCGCCCATTGCTGCACCTGCTGAAACTCGGTGGCCGGGATCACAAAACTCAGACTTTGCAGCGTCACGACGACGAAGTCGCCGTTGCGCGATACGCGCCCGCCATTCAATACGCTTTCGAGGATGCTGGCCAATTCCCGCTCCGTACAAATCCGCGCCCGCGTCGATTCGCAGCGCGCGTCAGCTTACGCTCTTGTAAATTTATGCGTACTCGCTAGCACTTGCGCGCAAGTTCAGTGTCAAAATGCCAGACATGAGGAGGTTGCTGCCATGTTCAACATCCGTTTGCAGGTCATTTTAGCGCTGCTCGCCAGTCTGGCCCTCGCCGCCTGCGCGACGCCGGCCACACGCATCAAGGATCATCCGGATCGTTATGCCACGCTGACTTCGGAACAACAAACACTGGTTCGGCAGGGCCAGGTTGCGCTCGGCATGCCAGCCTCGGCAGTCGAACTTGCGCTGGGCAAACCGTCACGCATCACCGAACGCACCGATGCCAAAGGCCAGATCCAGGTCTGGCATTACGCCGATCCGCAGTCGTCCCTGGCTGCCGTGAGCTATAGCGGTTTGTACGACCCGTTCTTCTTTCCGTTTGCGCCGGTGATCGTCAGCACCACCCAGCCGACCCGTGACCTCATTCGCGTCTATCTGAGCGCGGACAAGGTGACTGCCATCGAGCGTGAAGTGAAGTAGCCGCGACTATTTGCCGATACAGAACTGGCTGAATACACGCCCCAGCAGATCGTCGCTGGTGAATTCGCCGGTAATTTCGCTCAGGGCCTGTTGCGCCAGCCGCAACTCTTCCGCCGCCAATTCCGCCGCCGCGCCTTGCTCGAGACGTTGTTTAGCCGCCGATACGCCTGAAAGCGCGCGTTGCAGCGCGTCGATATGACGTGTGCGTGCAGAGAACACGCCCTCCGTCCGCGTCAACACACCCGCCAGCCGAAGAATTTCTTCGGTCAGCGCATCCACGCCATCGCCGTTGGCTGCGCTGAGCCGAATGACGCTGTACCCGGCTTCGCTTGCACGAGCCGGTGAGCGCAGGGAAAGGTCGCACTTGTTGCTGACGATCAGCGGCCGCACCGCGCTCGGCAATTTTTTCAGTAGCGCATGATCGGTCTCCGTGAGACCGACGCGATCATCGACCAGAAACAGCGCGATCTCGGCCTTTTCCAGCGCTTGCCACGCACGCCTGATGCCTTCACGCTCGATGGCATCGTCACTGTCGCGCAGACCTGCGGTGTCCACGATCGTCAACGGCATTCCCGCCAGAACGATGTTTTCGCGCAGCGTGTCGCGTGTCGTTCCCGCAACCTCGGTGACGATCGCGGCATCGGTTCCGGCCAATCGATTGAGCAAGGTCGATTTGCCGACATTGGGCTGTCCGGTCAGCGTCAGCGTCATGCCTTCGCGCAGCCGCCGTCCTTGCGCCGCCTGCCCGAGCAGATCCTGCAACTGCTCCATCACCGTCGCCAACTGCCGGTGCAACTGCTCGTGGGCCAGCCACGGGATATCTTCGTCGGAAAAATCCAGCGCACCTTCGACGTAGATACGCAGCTGCGTCAACGCTTCGACGATCGCGGTAACGCGCCGCGAGAATTCGCCCTCCAGCGAACGCAGTGCCGCCGTCGCCGCCTGGGCACTGGCGGCATCGATCAGGTCGGCAATTGCCTCGGCCTGTGCCAGGTCCATGCGCCCGTTGAGGAATGCGCGCTCAGAAAATTCGCCGGGCCGCGCGATCCGCGCACCCTGCGCGCAGAGCGAACGCAGCAGCAGATCCAGCACCACTGGACCGCCGTGACCCTGCAGCTCGACGACATCCTCGCCGGTGAAGGAATGCGGACCGGGAAACCACAGCAGCAGTCCCTGATCGAGGACTCGGCCATCCGCCGTCCGGAAATTGCGCAGACTGGCGCTACGCGGTGGCGGCAGCGGCCCGGCGACCTGCTGCGCAATCTGCCGGGTCAGCGGGCCTGAAATACGGATAACGCCCAGCGCACCGCGCCCGGCGGGCGTGGCGATGGCAGCGATGGTGTCGATTGCCGGCGGCATGACGATCGTGTGCTCGTCCGCAGCGGGCAACGAACTCCCTAGCGTGCGCTGGCGCGCGCCAGGTCTTCCCGATCCAGGCGGCGCTTGATGATCCACTGCTGGGTCAGGCCGGTGAGGTTGGACACGAACCAGTACAGCACCAGGCCCGACGGGAAGAAGGCGAAGAATGCCGTCATCAGGATCGGCATCATCTGCATCACGCGTTGTTGCATCGGGTCGGCAATCTGCTGGCCGGAGAGCCGCTGCTGCAAAAACATGCTGATGCCGAACAACGCCGGCAGCACGAAATACGGATCGGCCGCGGACAGATCGTTGATCCACAGCATGAACGGGGCCTGCCGCAGCTCCACGCTTTCCAGCAACACCCAGTACAAGGCCAGGAACACCGGAAACTGAATCACCAGCGGCCAGCAGCCCGCCAGAGGGTTGAAGCCTTCTTTCTTGTACAGCTCCATCGTCGCCTTGCTCATGCGTTCGCGGTCGCCGCTGTAACGCTCCTTGAGCTCGGCGATGCGCGGCGCGAATTTCTTCATCTTCGCCATCGAGCGGTACTGCGCCTCGGACAGCTTGAACATGGCGCCGCGTACCGTCAGCGTCATCAGGATGATGGCGAATCCCCAGTTGTGCGTCAGCGAGTGCAGGAAGCTCATCCACCAGAAAATCAGGCTCGCAATCGGCGTGAGGATTCCATAGTCCACCGCAAGATTGAGTCCGGGCGCGACGGCGCCGATGGTTTTCTGCAGCAGCGGCCCCAGGTATACATGACTGCTGAAGGTATGCGTTGCCTGCGGCGCGACGGTTGCCGCCGCGCCCACGTATTGAGCCACATAGCCCTGCGCCGCGCCGGGTTTGCCCGTGAACGTGCTTTCCGCTCCGGCCGGCGGGATGATCGCGGCAATGAAATACTGCTGCAGCATCGCCAGCCAGCCGCCTTTCTGCTGAAGCTCGACCGGCTCCTTGTTCAGTTCATCGAACTTGAATTTCTTGAAACGGTAATCCGCGCTGCCGGCTTTCTGTTCGTAGACCGCAATGCCGTCGAAGGTGTGGACGCCGCCGAAGTGCGACGATTTCTTTTCCTGCGGGGTCTGCCACAGCCGCACATAGGGGCTGACCGCCAGCGCGGCTGTGCCCGCGTTCCTGACTTCTTGTGTCAGCTCGATATCGTAAGAGCCGCGCACGAAATGATAGATTTTGCGTACGGTGTAACCACTGGCATCCACATATTCGAGTGGTACATCCAGGCTGTTTACACCGTCGGCGAGCGTGTAACTTTTTTGACTCGAGGCGTAGAGGGTCTTTGGCCCGGTCAAAGTTTCCTGCGGCGTCGCCAAGCCGCTCTGCAATACGTACCAGTGCTGATTCGTGTTATCCAGCAAGGCGAAATTGGTCTTGGGCTGATCCTTTGCAACCGGATATCCCACCAGCTCCACACGGCGCAACTCACCGCCATCGAGCGAGATCTCGGCGATGAACTTGTCGGTCTTAACCTGTATTCGCGCCGCACTGGAGATGCTGTCCGTCGTGCTGGTGCTTTCTGGCGTCTGGACGTGGACTGGCTCGTCAGCGGAGGCACTGGAGGCGACCTTGTCCGCTGTCGCGGCCTGCTGCTGCGTACTGACTTGCGGCGGCGGCACCTGGTCCTTCTGCCAAGCCTGGTAGATGAAGAAAAGCACGACCCCCAGCAGGGCGATTAACATGAAGCGACGGTTTTCCATCTCGATCTCTGTTTATTTTTTCTTTTCCGGAACAGGATCTAGTCCGCCCGGATTGAGTGGGTGACAACGGCAGACTCTGCGCGCTGCCAGCAGGCTGCCTTGCACAGCGCCATGGCGCTGTATGGCTTCCAGAGCGTACTTGGAGCATGAAGGATAAAACCGGCAACGCGGCCCCAACAGCGGACTCAGCAGCGTCTGGTACAGCCGGATTAGAAAGATCAGTGCGGCGGCCATTTTTCGGTAAGACGGGTCCACAGCCGCTGCAATTGTTGCCGGATGCTTGCGGCGCTAGCGTTCCGGGCCGCGGGCCGGGTCAGGAAAACCAGATCCACGGATGGCAGGAACTGCTGATTCTGCCTGAAGCTTTCGCGTATGTGTCGCTTGACCCGGTTTCTGCAAGCCGACAACGGGATGCTTTTCTTGGCAACCGCCAAACCCAGGCGGGCATGGCCCTGTGCATTGGCACAGACCACCATCGTAAAAAGTTGTGTCTGCTCCCGAGTTCCCTTTTCAAAAACAGCCTTGAACTCGCCAGGCTTGAGCAGACGGGCGCGCCGGGGGAAGCGCGCCCTGGCATTCACAGGGAGCGGATCTTTACGGAATCAGCCGCTTGCGGCCCTTGGCGCGGCGGCGGGCAAGAATCTTGCGGCCAGCGGGTGTCGCCATGCGGGCGCGGAAACCATGCGTGCGCGCACGACGGAGGTTGGACGGCTGGAATGTGCGTTTCATGAGTACACCAAAAATTCAAAACCAAAATGGGCGCGGATTCTAGCGTCTTGTATTTAAGGGTTCAAGTTAAGGTGTTGTGGATAACTCTGGCTTGAGCGGCTAGACTCCGCGACCGGGGCATACACGGACCCGTCGTTCTCCGCCCATCATCATATTCCCTGCAAATGCAAAACGAAGATATCTGGATCCAGTGCGTGCGATGGTTGGAAGGCGAGTTGCCCGACAAGGACATCAACACCTGGATACGCCCGCTGCACTCGGTCTCGTCCCATGACCGGTTGCTGCTTCTGGCGCCCAACCGCATCGTGCTGGACCGTGTTCAGGCTGAGTTTCTATCGCCCATTCGCAGGGCAGTGAAGGCGAGCATCGGCCATAACGAACTGGCCATCGAACTGGCCGTGGGCACCGCGGAACCGCAGCTTTTCCCGTCTGCGCCGGCAACGGCTGCGGCTGCGAACAATGGCTACGCCGTACAGGAGGAGGAGGCATCGCCTTTTACCGCGAAACTCGACCCGCGATACACCTTCGTGAATTTCATCGAGGGCAAATCCAATGCGCATGCGCACGCCGCCGCCCAGCACGTCGTCGAGATTCCAGGCGCCGCCTACAACCCACTCCTGATTTACGGAGAATCGGGTCTGGGCAAGACCCATCTCATGCACGCGGTAGGCAACGCCATCCGCGGCCATGCGCCCAGTACGCGCATCGCATATCTGGGGGCGGAACAATGGATGAACCACATGGTGGTCGCCATCCGGCATGGCCGGGCCGATGAATTCAGGAATTTTTTCCGCTCTGTCGATGCCTTGCTGATCGACGACATCCAGTTTTTCGCCAACAAAGAACGTACTCAAGAAGAGTTCTTCCACACCTTCAATGCGCTGATCGACAACCGCAAGCAGATCGTGCTGACTTGCGACCGTTACCCCAAAGACGTGGACGGGATCGATGAGCGCCTCAAATCCCGTTTTACCTGGGGCTTGTCTGTTGCCGTGGAGCCGCCGGAACTGGAAACCCGGGTCGCCATCCTGCTCGCCAAGGCCGAACAGTACCGGGTTAATCTGCCCCAGGATGTCGCACTCTTCGTTGCACAGCGCATCCGCTCGAATGTCCGCGAACTGGAAGGGGCATTGCATCGACTGTCGGCCAGCGCCCGGCTCAAAGGCGAGCTTCTGACGGTCGATTTTGCGCGGGCTACCTTACGCGATATGCTGGCCGCATATGAGCGGATGGTGACGATCGACAACATCAAGCGCACCGTCAGTTCTTATTTTAATATCCGTCTGGCGGATTTGAGTTCACCCAGGCGCACACGCTCCTTGGCACGGCCTCGGCAGATCGCCATGGCTCTCGCCAAAGAACTGACGCAGCACAGCCTGCCGGAGATCGGCGAGGCTTTCGGCAAGGATCACACCACCGTGCTCCATGCCTGTCGAAAAGTCGCTCAGCTCAAAGAAGAAGACCTCAAAATCCGCGAAGACTATGAAAACCTGATGCGGCTTCTGGGTTATTGAAATGTTGTGATTGATTACCGGTGTTATCTGTGGAAAAGCATGGGAAAACGCGTGTGCAAAAAATCGTTCAATGCTTATCCACAACAGACACGAGATGGAACAAACAGGAAAGCAAGTAAAAATACGTTGCTTAACATATTGATAATAAAATAAAATTCAAAAGAAGTGAACAGATTTACGCACGCCTACTACTACTGATTTTGATCCTGATAACGAAACTGTTTAATTGGTGAAACAATGAAACTACAAGTGGGGAGAAACGAATTACTCAGCGCGCTCCAATCCGTCATCGGTGTGGTGGAACGTCGGCAGACCTTACCCGTACTGTCGAACTTTCTTATCGAAATACAGGATGACGAATTGGTTGTTACCGGTACCGATCTTGAAATCGAGCTGGAAAGTCGCGCGCGTGTACAGAACCTTACGCCGGGAAAAATCACCGTCCCTGCACGAAAGTTGTTCGATATCTGCCGTGCGTTGCCAGAGGGCGCAGAACTCCATCTGGAGTCGAGTGGCGACCGCGCGACACTGAAATCCGGCCGCAGCCGTTACCAGCTTGCCTGCCTGAAAGCCGACGAGTATCCGGCCATGGGCCAGGTCAAAGGCGGGCGAACCCTGACGTTGAAACGGGGCCAGCTCAAGACCTTGATCGAACGCACCCAATTCGCCATGGCACAGCAGGACGTCCGCTATTACCTGAATGGCATGTTGTTGGAGATAAAGCCGGGGCTGGTCAGGTCGGTGGCAACCGACGGACACCGTCTGGCATTGAGTGAAATCACTTTGGAAACCGGTTTTGAGCAGCCGGAGCAGATCATCATTCCACGCAAGGCTGTGGTTGAGCTATTGCGTCAGCTCGATTCCGGAGAAAGCGAAGTGCAATTGCATGTGGCTCCAGGGCAGTTGCAGGTCGATCTGGATGTAGTGCGATTGACGACGAAACTGATCGATGGCCGCTTCCCGGACTACGAAAGAGTCATTCCTGAATCGGGTGATAAGACGGTACGGGCAAACCGCGAACTTACCCGGCGCGCGCTGGGTCGTACCGCGATCCTGTCCAATGAGAAGTTCCGTGGAGTGCGCTTGCAGTTGGAAGAAGGCAAGCTGGTCTTGCAAACCCATAACCCGGAAAACGAAGAAGCAGAAGACAGCCTGGATGTGAATTACTCCGGGGACCCGCTGGAAATCGGATTCAACGTGAATTATCTGCTGGATGCGTTGGGAGCACTGACCAGCGAAGAGTTCGTCATGGAACTCAAAAATGCGGACTCAAGCGGTCTGATCTACGCGTTGGACGATCCTTCCAGCAAGTATGTCGTGATGCCGATGAGGCTTTAGGCGGCACAGGTTTATGGCTCGTATCCTTCAGCTCAAGGCTGATAATTTTCGACTCTACGAGCAATTAGAACTAAGCCCCAATCAGCGTTACAACCTCATATGCGGAGAAAATGCGGCCGGGAAAACCAGTTTATTGGAACTGATCTACTGCCTGGGCAGGGCAAAGTCATTCCACGGAAGCAATTCCTCTGAACTTGCTGGTGTTCTCGGCCGTTACTGGCGCGTATCGGCAAAATTGTCTGGATCACAATTGCAGCCGGCTTCCCGGACCACGGTGACTTGGGCCGCTCAGGGTACGAGCATCAAATCCCAGCATGGAGAGGAAGTAAAAGCGGTGGAACTTATACGGGCGCACCCCGTGCAGGTGATCGATCCTGGAATGCACAAATTACTGCAGGACGGACCAAGCTACCGCCGCAATTTTCTGGACTGGGGAGTGTTCCACGTGGAACAACAATTTCTTCCGGTTTGGCGCAAACATCAGAGGGCGCTGAAACAACGAAACCGTGCATTGCGCCAAAACTCCTCGAGCCGCGAAATTTCCGCATGGGATATTGAGTTGGCGGAAAGTGGAGAGGCCCTGCAAAAACTCAGGGAGCAGCATTTAAGTGCGTTGAAACCTTTGATTGATCGCCATCTTCGCGCGGGACTCGATGCGGGCGACTGGTCGATGGAATTGAATCCAGGATGGTCCAGTGAGCACACTTACCTGCAGACGCTGCAAAAATCGCTGGCAAGGGATAAGCGCGTGGGGATGACGGTGGAAGGCGCACACCGTGCAGAATTGAAGATCAAACTAAACCAGCAAGCCATAAAAAATCACATCAGCCGTGGCCAGCAAAAAATCATGGTCGCAGCGCTGGTGCTTTCCCAAAGTGAGTTGATCCATCAACAAACTCAAAACACCCCAATAGTATTAGTGGATGACTTCACTGCGGAGCTTGCGCCGCAGTATCAAAAAAACTTTGCAGACATGTTGAAGGCGTATCCAGGGCAGGTGTTCATTACGGCATTTTTACCCAGCGCCGTGCTGGAAGATTTGCCCGATTTATTCATGTTCCACGTGGAACATGGACGAGTTCGACAATGTTAAAATCACTCATTACAAGCATACAGGTCCAAACATGACCGAGCCAAACGGCGGTACTTACGACTCCAGCAGTATCAAAGTCCTCAAAGGATTGGAGGCGGTCAGACAGCGGCCGGGGATGTACATCGGCGACACGGATGACGGTACCGGCTTGCACCACATGGTGTTTGAAGTGGTGGATAACGCCATCGATGAGGCTTTGGCGGGATATTGCACCGAGGTCCTGGTAATCCTGTATGCGGATGGCAGTGTTGGGGTATCCGACAATGGCCGCGGGATTCCTACCGGCATCATGGAAGAAGAAGGGCGTTCCGCGGCCGAAGTCATCATGACCATCCTGCACGCAGGCGGGAAATTCGGGGGCAGCGGTTACAAGGTTTCCGGCGGTCTCCACGGGGTTGGCGTATCGGTCGTCAATGCGCTTTCTGATCTGCTGGTTCTGGATATATACCGCGAAGGTATGCACCACCATCAGGAATATAAAATGGGTGACCCGGTGGCGCCCTTGGCGGCTGTCGGCCCTGCAGAGGGGAAGCAGGGGACGGTGGTTCGTTTCTATCCCAGCGCCAAGATTTTTACCAACCTGGAATTCCACTATGAAATCCTGGCAAGGCGCCTGCGTGAACTTTCTTTCCTGAATTCAGGCGTCCGTATCGTTTTGCGCGAGGAAGTCAGTTCGCGTGAAGATGTTTTCGAATACAAAGGCGGGATCAGCGCATTCGTTCAGTATCTGAACAAGAACAAGACGCCGGTGCATGAAACCATTCTCCACATGGAGGTTGAGCAGGACGGCGTGATCATTGAAGCGGCTTTGCAGTGGAATGATTCCTACGCTGAAAACGTTTTCTGCTTCACCAACAATATTCCGCAGAAGGATGGCGGCACCCATCTCACCGGCTTCAGGAATGCGTTGACGCGCACCATCGGCGATTACCTCGAGTCCGAGGGCGTCAACAAGAAAGAAAAAGTGCAGATGGCGGGCGACGATACGCGCGAAGGACTCACCGCGGTGCTGTCGGTCAAACTCCGCGATCCCAAGTTTTCGTCTCAGACCAAGGAAAAGCTGGTTTCTTCGGAGGTCACGCCGGTTGTTTCCGCGATCGTCGGCGACAGGCTCAAGAATTTCCTGCTCGAAAATCCGCGAGAAGCGAAGCTGGTCGCCGCAAAAGTCTGCGAAGCGGCACGGGCGCGCGAAGCGGCGCGCAAGGCACGCGATCTCAATCGTAGAAAATCGGTGCTCGACGTTGCCGGTCTGCCAGGCAAGCTGGCCGATTGCCAGGAAAAGGATCCCGCCAAGTCGGAGCTGTTTCTGGTCGAGGGCGATTCGGCCGGCGGCTCCGCCAAGCAGGGGCGTGATCGGCACTTCCAGGCGATTTTGCCCCTGAAAGGCAAGATCCTGAACGTCGAAAAAGCCCGCATCGAGAAGATGCTTTCGTCTCAGGAAGTGGCGACGCTGATTACCGCCATGGGCTGCGGCATTGGCCGTGAGGAGATGAAGCAGGATAAGCTTCGATATCACCGCATCATCATCATGACCGACGCCGATGTGGACGGAGCTCACATCCGTACGCTGCTGTTGACCTTCTTTTATCGACATATGTTCGAACTTGTCGAAAAAGGACATATCTATATCGCACAGCCGCCGTTATACAAGGTCAAGGCGGGCAAGCTTGAGACTTATGTCAAAGACGATAACGAGTTCAACGAGTGGCTGCTGACTGCCGCACTCAATGAAGCGATGCTGGTTCCGGGCGAAGGCCAGGAACCCTTACCGGGTTCACGTTTATCGCAGTTGATGCGGGAACGTTCGGCTGTGGACGGTCTGGTTGGGCGCATTGCGCGCCGCTATGACCTGAATGTACTGCAGGCTCTGGCCAGACGGGCGCCGGTACCGACACAAGAACCGGATTTGGCGGCGTGGGCAAGCGCATATGCCGATGAGTTAAATGCCGCCGGGGTCAATGGCCGTTTCAGCGTGGATGCACGTCTCGGTAACGAGGGGCTGCAAGTCCTGGTCAGCAGAAATGCTCATGGGAACACGCAAGTATTTAATTTTAATAATGATTTCTTCGCTTCCCCGGATTACAAGCGCATCGCTGCCTTGCGTGAGACGACGCAGGGTCTGATCGGCAAGGGCGCAGTAATTCAACGGGGCGAGCGCAAGAGCGCCATCGCCAATCTCGATGATGCCTACCACTGGCTGATCGGCGAGGCCCAGCGCGGATTGCACGTTCAGCGCTACAAGGGTCTGGGCGAGATGAACCCGCAGCAGCTCTGGGAAACCACACTCGATCCGAAAGTGCGACGCCTGGTCCAGGTGCGTATCGAGGACGTGGTGGCCGCCGACCAGATTTTCACCACGCTGATGGGCGAGCAGGTCGAACCGCGCCGCGACTTCATCGAACAGAATGCCCTGCTGGTCGGAAATCTCGATCTCTGAGAAAAATTTCGTCCGCCATTGCTATGGCTCAATCTTGCCGGGTGTGCGTTAGCGGAAAAATGCAGGGCATAATGCGGCACATATCGCCATTATGTGCAATCGCATCGGGGAGATCGCAATGCGTATTGGAGTTGTCGTCGACGCAACCTGCGACCTGCCGCAGTCGTTTTTCCAGGAACATGGAATCAGCATCCTGCCCATCACCATCCGCCTGGGCGACGAAACCGTCATCGACGAACGCGCGCCCGAGATAACCCACAAGTTTTATACCGAGCAGCTGGCTGCAAAAGGACTGGCCGCCGAAACCGTTGCGTTCTCGGCGGAACAGATCCGGCAAAAATTTCTCGATCACATCGTGGTCGATTACGACTACGTGTTCTGCAT
>JBOICJ010000388.1:0-10649 GCA_050740035.1 Stenotrophobium sp.
ACATTGATAACACCAATTGTTAAAACAACAAGGATGAAGGGTTAGAAAGCAGGGTAATTGAAGGCCGTGTTCATGGACGCGGTCTTGTTGCACAAATCAGCGACCGGCAAGGCCATCCGGTCGCGGACAGGAATTTCGCGGAATCACTGATTGGTTCCGAGATTCAGGTGCAACGCAGCGAGTTGCCGCCGATTGTCCCCGGACAGTATTACTGGACGGATCTGATTGGCCTCGAAGTGCAATCGCAGCAAGGGGTGCCGCTGGGCGTGGTGACTGAGGTGATCAGTAACGGCGCACAGGATGTACTGGTGATGAAGGACGCTGACGTCGAACGGATGATTCCGTTCGTACAGGATGCGCTCATCAAGTCCGTGGACTTGGCGCAACGGCGGATTGTCGCTGACTGGCAACCTGAGTTTTAGGTGTTGGCGGACGGTTATGAAGATTGAGGTGCTGACGCTGTTCCCTGAACTGGTGGAACAGGCGGTGTTGCATGGCATGCCACGGATCGCAGCCGAAAGCGGAGCCTTGCAGCTGACGACGCGTAACCCGCGTGACTACAGCGGCAACAAGTGGCGCCGTATCGATGCAAGGCCGTATGGTGGCGGGCCGGGCATGGTGATGGAGGCCGAGCCGTTGGCAGCCGCGGTGGCAGCCTCGAAGCGGGCTGTCGGTGCGGCCAGGGTGATTGGGTTATCGCCTCAGGGTGAACCGCTGACCCAGCAATGGGCGCAGCGGTTGTCGCAGGAAGCGGCGCTGATTTTTGTATGTGGCCGTTACGAAGGCATGGATGAACGCTTTGTACGGACACAGTTGGATATGGAGTTGTCGCTGGGTGATTTTGTGCTGTCCGGCGGCGAGTTGGCGGCAATGGTGGTGATTGATGCAATCGCGCGCCTGTTGCCGGGAGTGCTGGGCGATCAGACCTCCGCGGAGAATGATTCATTCTCGGCGGACATGCTGGATCATCCGCACTACACGCGGCCGGAAAGCTGGCGTGGACAGGCGGTACCCGAGGTGCTGCTGTGTGGCGACCATGCCAGGGTGGCGAGGTGGCGATTACAGCAGGCGCTGGGCGCAACATGGTTGAAACGGCCCGATTTGCTGGATGGGCTTGAGCTGGATGAAGAACAGACCGGACTGCTGCGCGAATTCATCGCAGGGCAGAACAAATTTGATCAGAGGTGAGTGTGATGCAAGCGAACAAGATTATTGCTGCGATCGAAGCCGAGCAGATGGCCAAGAAAATCCCGGATTTTCGCCCTGGCGACAGCGTTGAGGTCAAGGTCAAGGTGAAGGAAGGCGACCGCGAGCGTCTCCAGGCTTTTGAAGGCGTGGTCATCGCCCGCCGCAATCGTGGCGTAAACTCGGCATTCACGGTCCGCAAGGTCTCGCACGGTGAAGGTGTCGAGCGCGTTTTCCAGACTTACAGCAGCCAGGTTGCAGAAATCACTGTCAAGCGTCGCGGCGACGTTGCACGCTCCAAGCTCTACTACCTGCGTGGCCTCGCCGGAAAGGCAGCACGCATTAAAGAAAAACTCAGTTAATCAATATATTGCGGGCATAAGCTCGCGTCGAATAGAGCCGGCACCGCTAACTTCGGTGCTGGCTTTTTTGTGGCTGTGGTTTTTGTCGCCATCTCATCCCGGTAGGCAGAGTCTTGAAATGACAGCCGGCTGGCCCAATTCCTCCTGAATCGGATCGCTTACAGGAAAATCCCATGTCTGTTGAAAAACACGAATTCCAAGCCGAAACGCGCCAACTGCTGCGTTTGATGATTCACTCCCTCTATTCAAACAAGGAAATTTTTCTGCGGGAGCTTGTCTCGAATGCTTCGGATGCGGCCGACAAGCTGCGATTCCTGGCGATTGCCAAGCCCGAACTGCTGGGCAGCGATCCCGAGCTGCGAATCGACATCGGCATCGACCAGGCCGCCGGCACGCTGACCGTCAAGGACAATGGCGTGGGCATGTCGCGCCAGGAAATCATCGAGAACATTGGCACGATTGCCAGCTCCGGGACCCGGAAATTTCTGGAATCTCTCAGCGGTGATCAAAAGAAGGATGCGCAACTGATCGGCCAGTTCGGTGTCGGGTTTTATTCCGCGTTCATTGTTGCAGACCGTGTCACCGTTCTGAGCAAGCGCGCTGATGACGGCGATGAAGCGGTGCGCTGGGAATCCGATGGAGAAGGCTCCTACACGCTGGAGCCGTCATTCAAGATGGATCGCGGCACCGAAGTGATTCTGCACCTGCGCGAGGATGAAAAGGAATTTCTCGAGCCCATGCGGCTGCGGCACATTATCAGCCGTTACTCCGATCACATCGGCTTGCCAATACGCATGCAAAAAGACGGCGGCAGCGAGTGGGAGGTCATCAATCAGGCGCGGGCACTCTGGACGCGGCCGAAATCCGGGATCACGGATGAGGACTATCGCAATTTTTATCAGCATCTGACCCACGATCATGAGATGCCGTTGGCTTGGGCGCATCACAAGGTCGAAGGCAATCTGGAATACACCTCGCTGCTTTATATCCCCGCACGCGCGCCTTTCAATTTATGGGAGCGCGAACATGTTTCTGGCGTGCATCTCTATGTGAAACGGGTGTTCATCATGGACCAGGCCGCCGAGCTGCTGCCGCCCTGGTTGCGGTTCATGAAAGGATTGGTGGATTCCAGCGATCTGCCGCTGAACGTCTCGCGAGAACTGTTGCAGGGCAATCGCACGGTTGAAAAAATCCGTTTTGCTCTGATCAAGCGCGTCCTGGACATGCTCGATGAGATGGCAGACAAAAACCCCGAGGACTACAAGAAGTTCTGGCGGATTTTTGGAGCGGTGCTGAAGGAAGGATTGATCGAGGATCATGCCAATCGTGAGCGGATAGCCAGATTGTGCAGATTCCATTCGACGGCAGAATCTGAAGGACAAGGCGTCAGCTTACCGACCTATCTGCAGCATATGCCGGCAGATCAGAATTCGATCTATTACATTACTGCAGACACTTTGGCAGCGGCCCAGGCGAGTCCGCATCTGGAGGGCTTTCGCAAACGTGGATTTGAGGTGTTGTTGCTGGTCGATCGCATCGACGAGTGGGTCGTGGCTCATCTGCATGAATTTGAAGGCAGGATACTGGAGAACGTTGCTGCGGCTCAGGTTGAACTGGATGAAAAAATCGAGACGGCCGACGCGATCAAGAACCAGCAGGATTACCAGAGCGTGCTCGATCGCGTCGCCAAAACGCTGAATGCAAGAGTCGAAACGGTACGTCTTTCAAAACGCCTGACGGAATCGCCTTCATGCCTGACCGCGGGCGACCATGCCATGAGCCGGCGTATGGAAAAACTGTTTCAACAGGCAGGAGAAAAAATATCGTACTCAAAGCCCGTATTGGAGCTGAACGCCGAGCATCCGCTGGTACAGAGCCTGAAGAATATTTCCGACGAGGAGACTTTCGATGATTTTTCCGAACTGCTGTACGGCCAGGCGGTGCTGGCGGAAGGCGGACAGCTCGATGATCCTGCCGCATTCGTAAAACGGCTCAATAAGCTGGTATTGGCGCGCTCCGAGACCCAGCCCCGGATTGTGCTGGGTTAATCGAGTGGGTGTTACTCAGTATGCGCTGGCTGGCCGATGCGCACGGCGGTAATGAATGCACGCTGCCAATAGGGAATGTCCATCGACGTGGCAATGACCTGCTTGCCGCTCGATGGGGCGTGAACCGCCCTGCCATCGCCCAGATAGATTGCGACGTGTAATCCGTCATCAATGCGGTAGAACAGGAGATCCGCCGGTTCCGCGTCACGCATCGGGATCTTCTCTCCGGCGCCGATCTGCTCCGTCGTGGTTCGCGGCAATGCGATGCCGGCTTGAGCATAGCTGTATTGCACCAGGCCGCTGCAATCGAAACCCGCGGGTGTCGCCCCGCCATAAAGATACGGACGTCCGATCTGGCTCAGTGCTTCCGTGACGATGGTTTCACGCGTTTGTTCATCCAGTGGTTTTATCTGCCGTGATGCGCATGCTGCCAGAAGTGACAATCCCAGCAGCAGAGCGAATTTCAAAAAATTGCCCATCAGCAGATCAAAACCGGCGCGGAGATCGATGCCGGCATCGCAGGTCAGGCAGGCGGCTGGGTCTTGAGCATGGCGGGCCTTTGGGCAAACGCCTCCTGCCATGTCGATAACGCCTCGTGCTGTTTGCGCCATTCAAGATAAGGCATGCGCAGATCAAGATACGCCAAGGCAACAGCAGCGGTAATTTCGACGACACCGGGCGCATCTGTTGAAAGCGCATCCAACTCCAGAGTCAGCACATCCAGACTACGCAGAATTTTTTCCCGCTGCCTGTCCAGAAACGTTGGATAGATGATGCTTTCCGGCCGTCTTTTCTCGAATACGGTGGCGACGGTGGCATCGATAATTCCTTCTGCGATCTGGCCGCGTCTCAGCGTGGCCCAGCGCTTGCTTCCGCGCGCAACACTGGCGAGTCCATGGCCCCGCGTTTGCAGGTACTCAATGATCAGGCTGGAATCCGGCAATGCCTCACCGCGATCGGTAATCAGCACGGGAACTCTGGACAATGGATTTGCGGCAAGAAACTCGGGGGGAGGAGCGAATGGATCAACCATGATCTCTTCGATCAAGTCGCTCAGTCCCAGTTCTTCCGCGACCACGCGTACTTTTCGCGAGTAGGGAGAGGTGGGGCTGCAATAGAGCTTCATTTTCATTTTTATAATCTCCATGCAAAAAAAATGCGGCCACTGAGTTTAACGCCAGTGGCCGCAGCTTTGTTCGTCCTGAGAGACTTAGCCCAGGAGTTTATCCAGGTATCGCTCGGCATCCAGCGCCGCCTGACAGCCAGTACCCGCACTGGTGATGGCCTGCCGGTAGACATGATCGGTGACGTCGCCCGCTGCAAAAACGCCTGCGACACTGGTTGCGGTGGCATCACCGGAACTGCCGGAACGCACCTTGATATAACCGTCCTTCATGTCCAGTTGCCCTTCGAACATGGCGGTATTGGGCGAATGGCCAATTGCGATAAAGACGCCACTGACCTTGATTTCGCGCGTCTTGCCGGACTGCACGTTCTTGAGGCGCGCACCGGTTACGCCGGAAGTATCGCCCAGCACTTCATCCAGCGTTGAATCCCAGACGATTTCAACCCTGCCTTCCTCGACTTTTTTAAACAACTTGTCGTGCAGGATTTTCTCGCCCTTGAACTTGTCGCGACGATGGACGATGGTCACCTTGCTGGCGATATTGGCCAGATAAAGCGCTTCTTCCACCGCAGTGTTGCCGCCACCGATGACGGCCACTTCCTGGCCCTTGTAGAAAAAACCGTCACAGGTCGCGCAAGCCGATACGCCTTTGCCGCGAAATGTCTGTTCGCTCGGAATGCCGAGGTATTTGGCGCTGGCGCCCGTCGTGATGATCAGTGCGTCGCTGGTGTAGGTGCCCTGATCGCCCTTGAGCGTGAACGGACGACTCTTCAGATCGACGGAGTGGATATGGTCGTAGATCAGTTCCGTGTCGAAGCGCTCGGCATGGGCTTTCATGCGTTCCATCAATGCAGGGCCTTGCAGGCCTTCGACATCTCCCGGCCAGTTGTCGACTTCGGTCGTGGTCGTGAGCTGACCGCCCACTTCCAGGCCGGTGATCAGGACAGGTTTCAGATTGGCGCGCGCGGCATAGACCGCTGCCGTATAGCCTGCCGGCCCTGAACCCAGGATGATGAGACGTTGATGTTTGCTCATGGTGTTTTACGATCCGTGTGAACAACGGGGCCGGTTTCCCGGCCCCATAGAAATTACAGTTTTGCCGCGTTTTCGGCGAGGTAGGAGGCAACGCCCGCTGCCGTGGGCTTCATGCCGGCTTCGCCTTTCTTCCATCCGGCGGGGCAAACTTCGCCGTGCTCTTCGGTGAACTGGAGGGCATCGACCAGGCGCAGCATTTCGTCGACTTCCCGTCCCAGCGGCAGATTGTTGACTTGCTGGTGCTGCACGATGCCGTTCTTGTCGATCAGGAATGAAGCCCTGAAGGCAACGCCATCCTGGTGTTCGACGCCGTAAGCACGGACAATTTCGTGGTTGACGTCGGCCACCATCGGAAAACCGACTTCGCCGATACCGCCCTTGTTGATTGGCGTCTGGCGCCAGGCGAAGTGCGTGAACTGAGAGTCGATCGAGACGCCGATCAGTTGCACGCCACGATCTTCAAAAGCCTTGCGGCGATGCTCGTGGGCGATAATTTCCGATGGGCAGACGAATGTGAAGTCGAGTGGCCAGAAGAAAAGTACGACGGGTTTGCCGCGGTAATCGGAGAGCTTGATTTCTCCGATGCTGCCATCACCCATCACGGCCTGTGCCTTGAAGTCTGGGGCTGCGCGATTGACCAAAATGCTCATTTCAAGATTCCTTTGTAGACGTGGACTAAAAGCGGTTGTATAGCTTTGGGTTGGTGTGTCTGCTTGCTGATATTGCAGTTCAGGGTGAATTTTAGGGACATGCATTCAATAAGTAAAAACAAATATTTTTATTAAATTAATATACATAAACTATTGACTTCGATAACCTGCCATAAAGCTCAAAAGCGCTTCGTGCGATACTGGAAAAGTAGCCAATCCCAATGAGTTGCAGACAACTGATGAGTGAAAGCCGTTCTGTCCCCGGAGCCATCCTGCATCTTGCCTGGACGCTGGTGTCCGGCGCTTACAAGCTCGCGGCGATTGTTTTGCTCGTATTGCTCGCGGGTATGGCCTGGCTGGCATTCAGCGGCGGCGAGTCTGTAAAGATCGAGCCGAATTCCGCCCTGGTGATTTGGCCCACGGGTCGGCTGGTTGAGCAATTCGACCATGAATCCAGCCGCGCCTTCATCGAAAGCCTTGCCGGAAATCCGCCTTCAGAGACGGTGCTGAGCGATTTGACCGACGCACTCAAGGCTGGCGCAAAAGACCCCCGCATCAAACTCGTGGTTCTGAAGCTGGACGACATGAGCAGTTCCGGCATGGCGCAAATCCAGGAGCTGGGCGCAGCCATACGCGATTTCAGGAAATCCGGAAAAGAGGTCGTGTCCTACGGGTCTTCATACGATCAGAACGAATACTACCTTGCTGCCCAGGGCGACGAGATCGCGCTGGATCCGATGGGCATGCTGAATATCGAAGGCTTCAGTGCATACAACAATTACTTCAAGGACGCGCTCGACAAACTGGGTGTCCAGGTCAATGTGTTCAGGGTCGGCCAGTACAAGTCTGCTGTCGAACCATTTATCCGCAATGACATGTCGGATGCCGCGCGGAACGCGAACCGGGCATGGCTTGGAAATCTCTGGCAGGACTATGCGAAGGGGATTTCCGTGGCGCGCGGCCTTCCTGCTGAAACCGTCGATAAATATGTCGACGATTTTTCCAGTGGAATGGTCAAAGACCAGGGTGATGCCGCGCTCTATGCGATGCAGTCAAAGTTGGTCACCCGTGTCGAGACGTTGACGCAGTTTCGCAAACGTATCGGTGCCATCGTCGGGTTTGACAATGATACGGGCAGTTTCCGGCAGATTGATTTTCACGATTATCTCCGCGCGATCGATCACGAGCACGGTAAAGCGAGGCTGACACACGACACCAAGGTCGCCCTGGTGGTCGTGCAAGGTGAAATCGTTGATGGCAACGGCGATGTCGGGCAGGCCGGTGGCGACATGATCGTGAATTTGCTGGAGCAGGCGCAGCGCGATGATTCGGTTTCAGCGGTGGTGTTGCGCGTGGATTCGCCTGGCGGCAGCGTCTGGGCCTCTGAGCAGATCCGCCGCGCCGTCGATAATCTGCGTGCTGCCGGGAAGCCTGTCGTGGCGTCGATGTCCTCGGTGGCGGCCAGCGGCGGTTATTGGATATCGATGGACAGCAACGAAATATGGGCGCAGCCCGGAACCATTACCGGGTCCATCGGCATATTCGGACTGATCCCTACGATCGACAAACCGCTTGCGAAACTGGGCATCCACACCGACGGTGTCGGTACGACGCCGCTGGCCGGCGCATTTCGCATCGATCGTCCCTTGTCGCCGATGATGGCGAGCATCATGCAGGCCCAGATCGATCGGGGCTATCGCGAGTTCACCGGCGGTGTTGCCAAGGCGCGCAAGCTGCCGCTGGCCAAGGTCGAGACCATTGCGCAGGGGCGGGTCTGGAGTGGCGAAGACGCCAAACGCCTGGAATTGGTGGATCATTTTGGCGGACTCGATCAGGCCGCAGATGCAGCGGCAGCGCTTGCCGGAATCAAACCCGGGAGTTACGACCTTGAAACGATTTATCCCGAACGCAATTACGCGAGTCAGTTGTTCTCTCTCTTCTCCGCCCGAATTGATCTCGGTCTGATCCCCGGCCTTCCCGAATTCGCACAACGGCTGCTGCACAAAGCCGATCTGCACAATGAATTGAGCTGGCTGAACGACCCGCAAGGCATGTATGCGCGGTGCCTTTGCAACTTCGACAGCGGCCGGGAATAGGGTCTGACGCATGCCATTTCTGCAGGTCGACGGCACGCCGTTCCACTATCGGGAGTCGGGGGATGGCCCGGTGCTGGTGATGCTGCATGGGCTGGGCGCTTCACTGGACGATTGGGAATTTCAGATTCCGTTTTTTTCGCAAAATTTCCGCTGCATCGCCATCGACCTTCGCGGCTTTGGTCAAAGCGGCCGCGGCAAGGGGGCTTTGAGCCTGCAGCGTTTTGCCGATGATATCTGGAGTGTGCTGTCGCAATTGCAGGCTCATCAATTCTGCTTGATCGGTCATTCGATGGGCGGTGCCGTCGCGCTGCAACTGACGCTGGATCATCCACAGGCGGTCACTCGCCTGGTGATCAGCAACAGCGTGCCGACCTTTGTTCCGCAAACGCTCAAGCAGCATTTTGAAGTCTGGTACCGCATGCTGGTGATGCGCTTGCTGGGGCCGTTTCGCATGGCCCAGATCGGCGCGATGCGCATGTTTCCAGATCCCGACCAGGCTGGGCTGCGCGAAAAAAGTATCCGGCGAAGTTCTCGCGGCAGCAGCAAGAGCTATGTGCAAGCCTTGCGCGCGCTGACGCGCTGGTCGGTCATCAGTCGCCTGCATGAATTGCAGATGCCGGTTCTGGTGCTGGCAGCCGAGCATGACTATTTCACCCGCGAGGAGATGCTGTGGTTTGCGCACGCGCTGCCGCATGGACGGTTTCACCTGTTCGCAAACACGCATCATGGCTTGCCGCTGGAAGCGCCGGAGCATTTCAATCGGGTGGTCCAGAAATTTCTGTGCGGGGCCGCTTGAGCACGGCACCGATAGGCGTATTCGATTCCGGCGTCGGCGGCATCTCGGTGCTGCGTGAAATACGCCAGTTGCTGCCGCATGAGCAACTGATCTATTACGCCGACAGCGATCATTGTCCCTATGGCGAGAAATCAAGGGAAGACATCATTGCGCGTGCCTGCCATATCACCGAGACGTTGTTGGCCCGTGATGCCAAGTTGATTGTCGTTGCCTGCAACACGGCAACGATTGCCGCGGTCGAGCATTTGCGTGCGACCTATCCGGTGCCGTTTATCGGCATGGAACCGGCGGTCAAGCCGGCCGTGGCGCAAACGCGCAGCGGCGTGGTAGGCATCCTCGCGACGGGAGCATCGCTGGGTGGCGAAAAATTTCATCGCCTGCTGGCGCAGCATGCACAAGGCGTGCGCGTCATTACTCAGCCTTGCCTTGGCTGGGTGGAGCGCGTCGAAGCCGGCGATCTGAGCAGTGCGGCGACGGTCGCGCTGGTCAGGCAGTATTGCGAACCGCTGCTGTCGGAAAAAGCGGATACGCTGGTACTCGGATGCACGCATTATCCATTTCTGCGGCCTGTGGTCGCAGCTGTTGCGGGGCCGCAAGTCGCGCTGCTGGATACGGGCGCGGCGGTTGCGCGCCAGACGCAGCGGGTGCTGTTGCGCGAGCGTCTGCAAAGCACCTCGAGCGAGGGCGAGATCCAGTGGCTGACCAGCGGCGATCCCGAAAAATTCGCAAAACTGCATCAGATGCTGATGATGGTTTGAGCCAGGGAATCTCTGAATAGGCGTAGTAGCTTGACCAGAGATTCCTTAAGCGCTCAGACAAAGCGCATGGACATATCCACTGCATGCAGATGCTTGGTGATGCCGCCGATGGAAATGCGGTCAACGCCGCATTCGGCAATGGCACGGACATTTTCCAGCGTGGTGCCGCCGGAGTATTCGATGGCGGTTTTGCCGCCATGCGCACGATGTGCGCGCGTGAGGGTAACCGCTTCGCGCAGTTCCGGAAGTTTGAAATCATCGACCAGCAGTAAATCGACATCGGCTGCCAGCGCGGCCTGAGCTTCCTGCAGGGTCTCGGCCTCGGTCATCAGCGCGACACCCGCATTCAATGCGCGTGCGTTGGCGATGGCCTGTGCGATGCCGCCGGCGGCTGTGATGTGGTTTTCCTTGATCAAGATGCCGTCGTACAGGCCGATGCGGTGGTTGTAACCGCCGCCGCAGAGCACGGCATATTTCTGCGCGGTGCGCAGTCCGGGCAGGGTCTTGCGCGTGTCCACGATTTTCGCGCCGGTGCCCGCGACCTTGTCCACGTACTGGCGCACGATGGTGGCGGTGCCGGACAGGGTTTGCAG
>JBOICJ010000389.1:0-2590 GCA_050740035.1 Stenotrophobium sp.
ATACTGACTCGTTCGGGGGTGAATGTGCCGTTTTTTGAACTTAATTACGCGGGGCATCGTATCTGGGGGGCGACCGCGGGCATGCTCTGGAATCTGGCTGAAAAGGTGGCCGCCAATGGCTGAAGTCTTGACCGAGGCCTTGAATATCCAGCATGCGGCTGCAAAACTGGGCTTCGACTGGCGCGAGTCGGCGGAGTTGTGGGACAAACTGGCCGAAGAGATTGGCGAACTACAGCAGGCGGTCACTCAAGGGCCTGAGCGCATGAGCGACGAGCTAGGCGATCTGCTGTTCATGGTGGTGAATCTGGCCCGGCATCTGGCGATCGATCCAGTCCTGGCATTGAATCAGGCTAATAATAAATTTAATAATAGATTCAATCATATATTAAACAATATTGATAAGATGCCCGAGAATGGACATCCGCAGAGACTGGAAGCCATGGAGCGGTTTTGGCAGGAGGCGAAGTATTTGGAGCGAACGCAGGGCCATCAAAATTAAGACCCGCGTCACGCAAAAAAATTAAGGAGTGAGAGTATGCGAATCGGAATCGTGGTGGACTCGGCTTGCGATCTGCCGCCTGAATACGTTGCAGAGCACAATATCCAGATTTTGCCCATCACCATCCATCTGGAAAATCAGGACCTGGTGGATACCCGCGATCCGGAGCAGACCCTGAATTTCTACCGGCAGCATGCCGGGACGGCCGGCGATGCGGGGACTTCGCCGTTCACGATCGAGCAGATAAAAGACGTGTTCCTGTCCAAGCTGGTGCTGGACTACGATTTTGTGTTTTGTCTGACCATCGCCAGCAGCCGCAGCCCGATACACGAAAACGCCACCAAGGCTTCTTTCGCGATTCTCAGCGAGTACAAGGCGATTCGCGCCGCGGCCGGGATGCCGGGTCCATTCTCATTGCGGGTCATCAATACGCAGAATCTGTTTGCGGGCCAGGCCATTACTGCGATTGAAGCGGTGCGGATGATCAGTGACACGCCGAATCCCAACAAGATCAGGGAGCGCTTGCAGTATCTCGCGGACAACACCTACGGCTACATGGTGCCGCGCGATCTGCACTATCTGCGCGTGCGCGCGCAGAAGAAGGGCGATCGCAGCGTCGGTTGGGTCAGCGCCGTGCTCGGCACAGCACTGGATATCAAGCCCTTGCTGCGGGCGTATCGAAACAACACGGAACCGGTCGCCAAGATGCGGCATTTTGAAGACAGCGTGGAAAAATGCTTCGGCTACCTGTCCCAGCGCATCACTCAGAACGCGTTGCTGACGCCGACATTGACCTTCAGTTATGGCGGCCCATTGAGCGAGATGGAGCGGCTGCCCGGCTACGAAGCGCTGATGAAGCTTTGCCGTGAATACAAGATCGAAGTCTTCAAGAGCATCATGAGCATCACGGGCGGCGTCAATGTTGGCGAGGGCGCGCTGGCGTTTGCTTTTGCTTCGTCACCGCACGAGTTGAAATTGTAGGCAGCGCAGGGCTGCTGGTCTCCGGGTACACTTTGCGAATTTCCGGAAATCTTTCGCATGAGCAACATCACCCGCATTGCCGTACTCGGTGCCACTGGCCGCATGGGTCGCGCCATTATCCAGACTGCGGCGCAGTCGCCGGATGTGACGCTGACCGTGGCACTGGATCGTGTTGGCAATCCTTTGCTGGGACAGGATGCGGCTGCTCAGGCTGGACTGCCACCGGCCGGCGTACTGGTGACGGATAATCTGGAGGCGGTGGCTGATCGGTTCGATGTTCTGATCGATTTTTCCCGGCCCGAGGGCACGCTCGCAGTGCTGCCCGTCTGCGTCGCGCATCAACGCGCGATGGTGATCGGCACGACTGGCTTCAGTCCCGAGCAGAAGATCGAACTGGCCGGTGCCGCGCGCAGGATTCCCATCTGCCTGTCGGCCAATTTCAGCATCGGCGTCAACGTCACGCTCAAGCTGCTGGAACTGGCGGCCAAGACCCTGAGCAATGGTTACGACGTCGAGATCGTCGAGGCGCATCACCGACACAAGGTCGATGCGCCCAGCGGCACCGCACTGCGCATGGGCGAGGCGGTTGCGGCAGGCTTGGGGCGCGATCTCAAGGATTGTGCGGTCTATGAGCGTTATGGCAATACCGGTGCGCGTGACCGCAATACCATCGGTTTCGCCACCGTTCGTGGCGGCGACGTGGTGGGCGATCACACGGTGATGTTTCTGGGCGATGGCGAGCGGGTCGAGATTTCGCACAAGGCGACCAGCCGGGGTAATTTTTCCAGCGGCGCGGTCAAGGCGGCGGCCTGGTTGAAGGATCGCCCTGCAGGACTCTATGAGATGCGGGACGTACTGGGTCTTTGATGGCGGTTGCGTAATTTCCATTGGACGTGAGCCGTGTTGCACCGTAAAATGCCGGGCTAATCCTGAACGGGGGCTGTGGCCCCCGTTTCCATGTCTGACTGCGGATTAGCCTAGAAAAGTCCTGTGCCGATGACCCAACTCAAACCGGCTCTACTCGCCCTCGCCGATGGCAATGTTTTCAAAGGTTTTTCAATTGGCATGGAGGTGCAGTCGGTGGGCGAGGTGGTGTTCAACACCGCCATG
>JBOICJ010000390.1:0-2215 GCA_050740035.1 Stenotrophobium sp.
ACCTTCGGACGGCCGAGGCCGTCATAGGTCGTGGTGGTGAACTCCGCGCCGGTCGTGGAGGTGCCGCCGCAGGTCAAGGAGTAGGGCAGGCTGACGCCGGAGACGCGGCCCATCTCGTCATATTCGATGGCCACGGTGTCGCACGCGCCGGCGTCAGCCGCTTGCGCGAAGATCGGATGGCCGTAGCCGTCCGCCAGGAGGTACTGAGTTTTGACCAGCCCCCCGGAGGTGATTTTGGTTTGCACCTCGACCTCGGCCGGGCCGAGATAGCTGAGCGTTTTGCCACCCCCGTCAGGGTAGGAGACCGATGCTGGGCGGCCGTAGCTGTCGTAGCTGTAGCTGGTTTGGTGACCGTTGGGACCGCTTGAAGAGGTCAGCAGGCCGGTGCCGCAGTCGTTGGCCATTGCCTCGGTGCCGCCGGGCACGGCGATGCTCGAGGGGTATGTCCCGCCGCACTGGTCGTAGGTGGCGCTGACGGCGTGGCCGTTGGGCTCGACAGTCGAGACGACGTTGCCGCCCGTGTCGTAAACGAAATAAGTGTTCAGCGTGGCGGAGCCGACGACGCTGCGGGAGATCTCGGTGGGATTGCCGCGGGTGGTGTAGCCAGTGGAATAGGCCGTATCGTGGTTGTCCAGCGCGATGCTGGGGCCCACCAGGCCCGAGGGCGAGTTGTAGTCGTCGTAGGTGATCACGGTCTCGGCCGCGGTCGTGCTGCCGTTGCCGACTGTGATCTTTGAGGGCTTACCCGGGGCGAAGTACTGGATCGAGGTGACGCGCTCGGCGTCCCCGTTCAGATCGTCGATTTGCGTCAGCTGCGTCAGGTCGCCCGAGGAATCGAAGCTCGTTTCCTGCTCCGAGACCTGCACGCCGTTCAGGAAGTTGGTGGCTGTCTCGGGAAAATCCGGCGTCCCGCCGGTGTTGGTGTATTTGGTCTCCGACAGCAGTGTGGCGCCGTCGGTATCATAGTTCTGCACGTCCGTGGGCAAGCCGCTGGCGTCGTAAGTGACGACGGCCTTCGAGCCATCACCCCGTGCGATCGTGGTCTGGCTGGCGCTACTGCGGGTGTAGGTAGTAACGCCTGTGTGCCCCTCACCGTCGTTGGTGCCCACGGCGACGGAGGCAAGGGTACCGTCGGGGAACGTGCACGGGTCGCTGTTGGTGAAGGTGGTGGCGCCGCCGGTGGGGTAATCCAGCGTGGTCAGGCGGCCAGCGCCGCCGTAGCTGAACCCGTAGTACCAATGGGAGCCGCCGACGTACTCCGGCATCACCAGGTATATCGGCACGGTCATCGTCCCGGAGTAGGCGCTCACGTTCGGGCACGAGCCGGTGTTGACAGAGATATTGGCCATGTACGCGGTCCAGGTGGCATAGCCGCCATCGGCGTTGGGGACCTCGAATTCCACGCACGACGGGTACAGCTTCCCGTCGACCGGGTTGGTGCAGTTCGACTGGTTGATGATCTTGGCCACCGGATTTGTCCCGGAGGTGTCGTACCAATCGGTTTCCGCGGAATTTGGGTTGGCGAAGGACAGGTAATTGCCGTTGGTGTCCTCCACGGCGGGCTGGTTGGCCGGGGCCATGGGGTTGAAGACCGTTCCGTCGCGGGCCGTCATCAGTTCGCTGGTGATATTGACGCTGGCCGACTTGCCACCGCTGGCGGTCACGCTCATCGTCCAGCCGGACCCGTCGGTGGCCGTGCCCGTGGTGCTGAGCGTGCCCTGGTGGCAGGTGCCGGGCGGCAGAGGGTAGGTCGTCTCTCCGTCGCTGGAGAGGTACCCACTCAGCGGGTGCATAGTTCCGTCAGGTGTGTAATAGCGGAAGTCGTCGTCGTAGCTGTAAAGGCAGTAGCCACGGCCGTCCCTGGAGCTGACGCTTACCTGGTCGTAATCGAGCGTGCCGAGGCCGGGTTCCACCATCCATCCGCCGTACTGGTCGGTGTCGTAATCGGGCACGAAAGCCGTTCCGCTCGGATTCCAGTACATGCTGGAGTTGTAGACCATGGCGACGCCGAACCCCAGGCCGCGGCCCTTCTTGCTGAAGATTGGTATCGCCACGGTGACGTTGTCGTTGCCGGAGAAGACCGAAATGCCCGGCAGATGCGCGGTGTACGCTAATGGGGGCGCGCCGGTCTGGGGCGGCATCTGCGCGCGGGCGATGAGCGGCAGTAGCAAAACCAGGCCGAGGTAAGCAGGCAGGCGGGTAGGCAGGCTCTGAG
>JBOICJ010000391.1:0-1777 GCA_050740035.1 Stenotrophobium sp.
CCTGAACTCAGCGTGCCTCGTGGAAACCGCGCGTCGGCGCGACGGTCGCCGAGACCAGATTGCCGAAATAGTCGCGTCCGCCGTTGTTGTCGATCACGGCGCCGCTACCCACGGCCAGTGATGACGACAATAGCTGGTAGCCCGCAACTGCGTCGAGGCCTGTTGGTGCCACCGCTGCCGGGGAGATCATCTGCGGGTCGGCAGTGATCTTGCTGGCGTCGGCTGGCTCACCCGCAGTGTGATTGCCCCAGATGAGATTGTTGCTGATCGTCGTGCCGGATCCCGTTGGCACCTGCCACGTGCCGGTGCCGAGGTTGGCGATCACGTTGTTGCGGAAAAACCAGGTGTTGTTGTTGCCGCCGGACCAACCTTCCTGGGAGATCGGGTGCGCAACTTTTCCGGGCGCAATGTAGACCGTGTTGTTATAGATGTTCACGCCGGACATCAGGCCGCTGGCCAGGGTGAATACGCCGTTGGTGACGAAGGCGTCGTTGACGCTCAGGTTGTAGCGCACGATCGCATTCGTTCCGGAGAAGTTACCGCCCATGAGCAGCAGGGCACCGCCCTGGTTGTCGTGGCTGTAGTTGTACTGCACGACGGCCCCGTAGCTCAGCAGGTCAACGTCATAGGCCTCACCATCGAGGACGTGGAAGCGCACGCCCGAAACCTCGTTGAATTGCATCGTGCTGTTCGTCGTCTTGGCGACGAACATGCCGACAGTCCCGGGCTCCGTCGAGCCAGGCACGGTGACCAGACCCGCCGTGTCGATGACGTTGTGCTCGATCAGATTGTTGGTCGAGCCGGAAAGGATGATGCCGTCGCTGTCGATGTTCTTGAGCTGATTACCGGAAATGGTGACGTTGTTGCTGAGCGAGGTCTGGACCGCACTATAGGGCCCGCCCGTCGAATAATCATTGAAGACAATCCCGGTGCGCCCGACGTTCTCGACGACGTTATCGAGAATCTGCACGCCATCGTAGCTGCTGGAGCCGGTACCCAAACCATTCATGGCATCGGCGAGGACGGCGATGCCGCCGTTGGTCTGCGGATTGGCGCCGGAGCACACGAAGCAGCCGTTAACATCGTGAATATAGTTGTTGATGATGGTGATACCCGCCTTGCTCGCGCCGCTGGTGTTGTTGACCAGAATTCCGCTTCGGTTGTCTCCTGGCAAAGTAATGATCCCTAAAATAATGGTCCCGACGTTGTTCTTGCCATTGTCGTTGACGACTTCGAGCCCGCTCACCGTCCAGTACGAGACGTTTTGCAGCAACACCGCGGCGCCGCCAGCGCCGCCTCCAGCCACGTTACGGCCATCGATGATCGGTCGGGGACCTTCACCGTAAACGCCGATCGTGATCGGATTGCCGCTCACGCCCGAGCCTTTCGGCTTGAGCTGCTCGACCCACTTTCCTCCAGCGCGCAGAAGTATCTGGTCCCCCGCCGTGAAGGTCATCGAGTTGACCTTGGCCAGTGTCTTCCACGCTGCTGCTGGGCTCGTGCCAGCGTTGCCGTCTGAACCGCCGGTGGCATCGACGTAGTATGGCGTGTCCAAAGCAAACGCCGGCGCGACGCCAAACAGTGCGCCCATGCTTGCGAGCACGGCGGCGATCGTCAAAATCCTGTGATTCCTACCCATAAAACTCCTCCGTAATGATTACTCCAGACGAAACAGTGATGTTGTCCGAAGTGCAATTAAGAAATTGTCACAGACCTAATTAGGCTTTCTTTCGGAACATCGCTCTGAACGGAGGTCGCGAGCCTTGTAGTGGCAATC
>JBOICJ010000392.1:0-1726 GCA_050740035.1 Stenotrophobium sp.
ATCCATCACCGACGGCCAGATCTTCCTGGAGACCAACCTGTTCTATCAGGGTATCCGTCCGGCCATCTCCGTAGGCTTCTCGGTGTCCCGCGTGGGCGGCGACGCCCAGACCAAGGGCATCAAGAGCGTGGGCGGCGGCCTGAAACTGGCCCTGGCCCAGTTCCGCGAGCTGGCGGCCTTCAGCCAGTTCTCGACCGACCTCGACGCCGAGACCCGTCAGACCATCGAACGCGGCCAGCGCCTGACCGAGCTGCTCAAGCAACCCCAGTACAGCCCGTACGCCGTCTGGGAGATGTACGCCAGCCTGCTGGCGGCCACCCGCGGCTGCTTCGACGAGGTGCCGCTCGAGAAGATCAAGCCGGCCGAAGAAGCCCTGCACCGCGAGCTTAAGAACAAGCATGCCAAGCTGGTCGAAGCCTTGAACACGGGGGACAAACCCGCCGAGGCCCAGGACGACACCGTCATCAAACTGGCTAAGTCCGTGGCCGACAGCTACAAGGAATCGCCGAAGGCAGCCAAGGCCGACAAGGCCGCAGCTGGCGCCGACGACGATAAGGAGACCCAGGACTGACATGGCCAGCATGATCACGCTGAAAAGGCGCATCACTTCCATCAAGGGCACGCGGCAGATTACCAAGGCCATGGAGCTGGTCAGCGCCAGCAAGCTGCGCCGCGCCCAGGCCTACGCCGCCAGGAGCCGCGACTACCGCGATCTGGCCTATGACCTGCTCCGTCGCCTCAACACCATGGTGGAGGTCGCCCGCCAGCCCTTGTTCGCCGAGCGCCCCGTCAAGGGCCGCCTGTACGTGGTCGTGACCAGCAATACCGGCCTGGCTGGTGCCTACAACGCCAACGTGCTGAAGCAGCTGACGCTGGAACTGCAGCGCGACCACCGGGACCGCGTGAAGAGCCATGTCATAACCATCGGCAGCAAGGGCGCGCAGTTCGTGCGGCGTGTGAGCGGTGTCGACCTGGCGGCCGTCTATCCGCCTTTCGGCGACGAGCCGACGGCCAACGACGTCCGGCCGCTGCTCAACAACGTCATGGACCACTACCGCGACGAGCTGGCCGACGAGGTCATAATCATCTACACGCAGTTCGTCTCTACCCTCACCCAGCAGGCCCGGACCCAGCAGCTGCTACCGGCGCCGCCGCCGGACGGCGAAGGCCAGGACGTACCGGTCAGCAATTTCGAGCCGGACGTCGAGACGGTCGTCGAGCAGACCACCACCCGGCTGATCGAAGCGCAGATCTGGCAGGCCATACTGGAAAGCCTGGCTTCCGAGCATGCCATGCGCATGATGGCCACCAAGAACGCCACCGACAACGCCAACGACCTGATCGGCGATTACACGCTGGAACTTAATACCGCCCGGCAGGCTGCCATCACCCAGGAGCTGGCTGAGATCACCGGCGGCGCGGAAGCATTGAACGGATAAAGATAAGGAGATACGATGGCGACAGCTAGCAAGACCAAACCAAAGACCCCGGCTAAATCCAAGGCTGGCAGGATCACGCAGGTGGTCGGCGTGGTGGTGGACGTGGAGTTCACCACTGACCAACTGCCGGCTATCTATAACGCGTTGAAGGTCAAGGGTCCTGACGGTGAGCTGACGCTGGAGGTCGCCCAGCACCTGAGCGAGTCGGCCGTGCGGGCCATCGCCCTGAGTTCGACTGACGGCCTGGAGCGCGGTACCGAGGTCATCGACACCGGCGAGGCCATCAG
>JBOICJ010000393.1:0-1844 GCA_050740035.1 Stenotrophobium sp.
CAGTACACCCGCAGTCCAAACTTGGCCAGGATCGGCGTTTCGATTTCCTTGACCGCCAACAGGCGGGTTTTCAGCACGGTATCCACCGGCGCGGACACCGTCTGGTTGACAAACATGCCCAGCGGCCCGTGATAGACCAGATGCAGATTGGCCTTGACTGGCACCGTCAGCGTGACCGGCTGTTCGAACTTGAGCGGAATCTGCGCAGTAAACGGCACATTGCGCAGGCGCTTGACCTTTTCATAATTGAAATCGGTGACGCCGTGGATCGTGGCGATGGAATCCACCGGGATCACGCCCTTGTAATGAATCGTGAATTCCACGGGCACGACCGTATCAAAGCTGGCGATGGTCTTGTAGTTCCCATGCAGAGGCAGGTCGAGTACCTGCTTGAATGGCACCTGCGCATCGATATAGCCATTGAGTTTGATCTTGATCTTGTTTTCGGCTTTGGCTACGACATTGGTGGTCGGCGGAAACAGCACCAAGCCCGGTTGATCGGTGATGGTCAGACCGATGACCAGATGTGCGTAGAGCCAGAAACCGAGCAAGGCCCCAACCACGATCAGCCCCAGCGCGCCTGCGCCCAGCGACAGCGTGCGCAAACTCATTGCGCCGACCCGGTGGGTGTCGCTGCGGCCGGCGCCGGCGGCGGAACCGTTGCCGGTGCCGGTTCAGACGCGTCCTCACCACTCTTGGTCTGCAACTTCAGCGTGCTCAACGGCAGACGCAGATTGGCGTGGGTGATGATGACGTTGGCGGGTTGCGGAATCATGACTTCCGCTTCCAGCGCCGATTTGACCGGCACACTCATCTCGCTTTGGATCGGGATGGTCGCGGCGATATCGGCCTTCAACGGCACTACCAGCGGCTGCGTGAATTTCACATCCACCGGCGCGGTGAATTTGAGATGTACCGGCTGATCGATCGGGATCACCAGATTGACCGGCACCGTGGCCTTGACCGGAATCTTGCCGCGGATCGGCAGGTCGTGGGTATCGCCCAGGAGATTGGCCTTGATCGTGGTATCGACGTCCAGCACCTGGTCAATCACGATCTTGTCGTGCACCGGCACGGTCAGTTTGATCGGCACGTTGCTGTCGAAGCTGGCGATCACGTGCAAGGTGTCCTTGATCGGAATCGAGATAATCTGATCGACCGGCACCGTGGTTTTCAATGCGGTATTGATCGAGATATCGAGGTTATTGAGGATGTCCGCGCTGATCTTGACCGGCTGCGGCACCAGCACCGTCGCCGGCTGGTTGGTCAGCAACAGACGTGCGTCGATATTACGGAACACCCAGGCTCCGACCAGCACGCCACCGATCACCGCTCCCGCCAGAATCACGGCGCCGATACCCAATGTTTTTTTATTCATGTCTTGCGCTCTCCCGGGAGCCTAGAACCGCACGCCAACACTGGCGGAAAAGAAGTCGCGATCGTTCAGAGTGTTGCGATTGCCGCCGCCAAAGATAAATGTCTGCGTCAGGCTGGCATCGAACTGACGATAAGAGAAGCGAACATCGACCACGCCCAGCTTGCGTCCCTGCAAGAAGTTCTCGCCCAGTCCCGGCGACACGCCGTGCACGTCGTGCGTGAACACCAGGAACGGCCGCATGTCCAGCCCCGGAATCAGTACGTCGCTGTAATGCAGCAACGCACCCAGACGATATCCGTAGGAAAAAGAGGTGACATAGCCACCTGAGTTATGAATCGGGCTGAGATACGAATTGTTGCCGCTGTCCGATGCGCCGGGACCATACGGCGTGTCGGTGCCCGGACCTTCGAACTGGAGTTGCGACAAAGGCGGCAGGTCGAGCACGCCGATCCCGGTCGCTTCGAAC
>JBOICJ010000394.1:0-31767 GCA_050740035.1 Stenotrophobium sp.
TGCCATGACCGTGCATGCGCGTCAGTGTTTTGCATTCTGAGCAGGCTGCTGGTTCAAATCTGCCCTCCGCCTGCACCTCCCAGAAATCCTCTCCCTCTGACACGTTTAACGTCTTCAAACTCTTCAATTGAAGAAAGTCAGTCACCGGATCACCCCACAGTAGATTCCGGTATTTACTTTAACACCGACAATATCAACCCAACAGTGGAATCCGGTTTTTAATGCAGCTTTCAAATTGAAAGGGTTTGCTCAATCCCACACTAGATTCCGGATGCCCCTTATAAATACATACGAAATTTGGGGATGACGTCAGGAATTAACGTAATCGACGCCGTGGCAATTTCCACTAATTGAGTCTACTGGTTTCCGATGGAAGCAAGACTCGCTCAGAGAGGCTCGATGCGCAGCACAAAATTTGGCCGAGGATGCCACCTTGGTTCAATTTAAATTATACGTGACGAATTGATTTCTCAATTCGACCGAGCGTACTTAAAAAGTTCGGATTCCTGTGTCCAGATCGTCGGCCACTCATGGCGTCATTTCTCATGACGTAGGTCTCACGCCCTGCGTGATCCAAGAATGCAGATCCCTGTGGATTCTGTGCACGCTTCGCCTTTTCAATAAATAGCTGATGCAGTTGTCTCGAAGAGAGAGGGGTCTTTAGTCCCAGGTGCCTTACCTGATAGTGATGAATTGTCATCCATGCAGACCACGCAGTAATGCCCTTGCCATCTAGAAGGCTTGCCAGTAGAAAAGCCCGAGGGTGAATTTCGTGCTGTCTGCAGAAACTTTTTCGATATCCCGCCCAGATTGGTCCTAGATGCTTTGGCAGATAGACGTACTTTCGTTTATCGGTTCGCAATCGCAACTCAAAATGTCCGCCTTGTATCAAGCGAAGATCTGTCGCTTTTAGGCTTGCGAGTAGGACCGGATCAAGACAAGCCCAGAACGTGAGGTTCAGTGCCAATAGCCCACGATATTCGCTCTCATTAGACGCGCGAATCTCTCCACTGAGAGCCCGATCTAACATCGCAGGGGCAGCAACATCTAGCTTGGAGGCCTCGACACGCGACGCCTGCCACCCTTTGGGCCTCCATTCCAATAGTTCCTGTTCCCATGCCCAAGCCAAGAAAGATCGCGTAATTCTTCCCGCCTGATTGGTGCTCGATTTTGACAGCTGCTTGCCGCGGCTGGATTTCGTTCGCAATCGGTTGTTCGTCAGTGACTCTAAATACAGCAGCCAGTCATCTTCGGTCAGGTCTGCACATCGCATTGTTCCTTCTGCGGCGAAGAACTCGGTGAATCTGCGCAGCTCGCCACCGTAACTATCTCGAGTGTTCGAAGATAAATTATTTTTGCTCTCAAGCCAGATCGTGACCGCCCCGGCGATTTCTTTTTTTCTATTCATTCTATAATTATATAAATAATTTTAGAATATGATATAGTACATATGTAGATAAGTACGCGCGTTGCGCAGTAAGCGGTACTGAGAGGATGTTATGGCTGAGCCAATCTTGAGATGGGCAGGCAGTAAGAGGAAATTGCTTCCGTTCCTTGAATCGGCGGCCCCCGCCAGATTCAGTAATTACATTGAGCCCTTCGTGGGCTCTGGAATCTATTTTCTGAAGCTCGATACGCAGCGCGCCGTTCTCAATGATTTAAACGATGACTTGATCGAATCCTATCGGGCGGTAATGCGTTCGCCACGGAGCGTATGGCGCCGCGTGGCTGCGATGAGTACCGTCAAAGAGTTCTACTATGAATTGCGCTCCGTCAATCCTTCGCAATTGTCTCCAGTAAATCGGGCTGCCAGGTTTATCTACCTCAACCGTTTCTGCTTCAACGGCGTGTATAGAACTAATCTGCAGTGGCAGTTCAATGTCTCTCGCGGAGAGGGGCACCTGTTTGTCCCAAGTTGTGAAGCTTTTGAGCACTTCGCCCTGCGCTTGCGCCGATCCAACCTGTTAAGTTTGGACTTCTCTGAAGTGCTCGATGACGCTCGTCGTGGAAGCTATTGCTACGTGGATCCTCCATACGCTCTCGAGGGAAAGCGCGACCGAGGCCAGTACGGCGTCGGCACCTTCCGGGAAGCCGATGAGAGCCGTCTGGTCGATTCCCTGCTTCGCGCTGATCGACGTGGCGCGAAGATTCTGATGTCTTATGGTCACAAAGCCTCATTTTTGCGACAATTTCCGGGGTGGCAGGTGACTCATCTATCCGTCGACCGCAAAGTGGCCAGCAGAGTCACCGACCGAGCCAGCGCCAGTGAGGTACTGATCTCAAACTATCGCTGGGAGATTTCCTCCAACCTCCGGTAAACTCGGCGAAAAGCTTAAAACGAGAGGGAGTGGACGTGCGCATTGCCGTCATAGGGGACCCGCATTTCGCAATCAACGCGAACACGTCGGCTAAATATTCTCACAATACACTCAATACTTCCGGCGCCCCAGATAACGACGGGCCTTGGCATTCTCTCTTAACGCACGTTGATAAAGAGAAGCTGCGTGCGGATTATTTAATCTGTGCGGGTGATCTGGGGACCAATGCTGATCCCATAACGATTAAGCGAGGTTGGGAGCAGCTGCAGGAACTTGGCAAGCGCCTGAGCACACCAATTGTTGCTTGTGCAACAGGCAATCACGATATCCTCTCACGAGGCAACAGAGAAAAACTCGCCGAGAATGTAATTAAAGAGCTCGGAGTCGCTACTGGCATGGTCGAGACTCTCAAGATGTTGGATCCGGTGTATCCGATCGCTGGAGCGCCAACAGCAGCAGAAGGTCGTAAGCTAAAGACTCAATACTTCGGCGACAACATCGCCGTATATACCGATTCACAAATTCGCATCGTGGTATTTAATAGTTGCTGCGAACATAACAACGATGCAACCCAGTACGAACGCGGATCGGCTCCAGAATCTGCACTCAAAGCACTAAGAGAAGCGATTGACGATGGCCATAATTCAACTCGGGTGAATTTGCTTGTGTGTCACCATCCGCCAATGGCGCTGGGCTCGTCTTATGAGTTCATTCAAGGTGGAGCTACGCTCATTGAAGTTCTAGAAGAATCTGCACAGTGGCTTCTAGTTCATGGCCATATTCACCGCGGGCGCATGCGATATGGAGAGGGTGGATCTGCGTCAACGCCGATATTGTTTTCTGCGGCGAGCCTTGGGGCGAAGACGACATCGAATATTCCCGGATCTCGTAATCAGTTCTACATCCTCGACGTGAGCGCCTCCACAGGCGAACTGAAAGGTACAGTAGAGGCATGGGATTGGCGCCCAGCCGATGGCTGGGAACCTGCTCGCCGAAGTTTCGGCGGGATTCATCACCGAAGCGGATTTGGTAGCCGCCCGGTTGTCGAAGTGTTGGCAGATGACATAACGCGAACCTTCCAAGAGTACGTCACTTGGGATATTGTCGAGCAGAAATACCCTCAGATGAAATACTTTATCCCCGAAACATTTAATCTTTTGCAGAAGCGTCTTACTGCGCTGGGTCGCTTTATCGACACTGATGATGATGGTAATTGGATCGCGCTGGCCAAGTTGGGACCACAATCATGAGCGACAGTCCTTTCCTGGCAGCATTTAATGCCAAAGTGATGAGCTACGAAGAAATCGCAAAAACATTCGTGCCTTCAGAAAAATTCGGCGAACTTTCAATTCAGGCTAACTCTATCCTCCTCGGCCCTAGAGGAAGTGGCAAGACGACGTTGATGAAGATGCTTAGTGTCGAAGGCCAGCGGACTTGGCAGCGTTTTTCCACGGATCCATCTCGACAGGCTATCGCGTACTCCGGCATCTACGTGCCGGCTGATAAGGCTTGGGCTGCGATGGTAGGCAATCTCGCCAAGTGCCTTGAAGACGAGACCTTGAGCCAGCTAATTAGTGATGCAGCTTTTGCAACGAATATTTTCCAGGCGGTTGCTGGAACGCTCAGTACATTATTCGATCAGAGCAACGGGGCAAGTAACTATGGACGCCATCTTTTCCGAGCCATGTCCCCAGAAAAGCTGGAAGCGCTAGTCGTCGAGTTGGCAGCTCTTTGGCAACTTAAGCCTCGCTCACTCAGTATGCGAGGAATTGAGTCCGCATTGGGAGCTCGCCAGCTTGCTCTGCACCAGGGAGTAAGACTTATCGCAACGTATCCCGCCGCAGAGCGAGCTGATGGCCTTAGAAAGCAACTTCCCTTCCTTGGAGTATCGGCACTTGATAGCGTTGCTGAGGCGTTGAAGCAAGTTAATACGCTTTCAGGGTTCCCGGATGCTCTTTGGGCACTGCTTTTGGATGAGTTCGAGATCGCTCCTAGATACCTGCAATCTGCGGTGATGAGCGCGTTACGCGGCGGCAAGTCGCCACTCATCATAAAGATGGCGCTAGCCCCATGTGGCGGGCACGTTGATTTTTTGCTTGGCGATAATCTGCAGAGTCCGGATCATCTCAACGACCTCCGACGCGTAGAGCTCTGGTACGCACACAAAGATCATGCAGCCTCCTTCTCGCGCAAGGTGTTTATGACTGCAAGATCAGAGGCCTTCGGCAAGCGTGAGCCCGAGGATATTGTTGGTCAGTCTATGTTTGATGTGGTTGATAGCGAGACTGAAGTAGCACCGCTCCTGGACGATGCTAGACGAACGGATGCGGAACGAAAATGGCTACCCTATTTTCGCGATTTGTCCGATAGAGACCCTACCTTCGCCGACTATGTAGGAAAGCAGGGTATAGATGTCTCCACTCTTGATATGAAGACAACCGCCAAGCACGGCAATCTTTTGCGAAAGATCGCGCCCATCGTCGCCTTTCGTTCGGCCTACCGAACTGACGAAGGTGGCATCAAAGGACGCACTGATTTCAAAGGCCCTTTCAGTGGATGGGATTCTATTGCAGCGATTTGTGAGGGGAACCCTCGATGGCTGAAGGGCTTAATTGGCCTTCTTTCAGCGGCGGTTCAGTCGTCTGAAAAATTGCCTATTTCGACTTCGACGCAGGCAGATAGAATCTCTGCGCTCGCAGAGGCGTATACCGATATGCTCAAAACTGTCGCTACCGATGACATCGGCATACATACAGAAAAGTCGGTCTATGCCACGTTGGAAAAGATAGGGAAATTCTTTTTTGAGCGGACGATCTGCGCGCCGTTTTCGGCGGAAATTCCGATGTCGTTTGTAGTCGACGAAAATGTCGACAACGATACGGAGAGTTGCCTGCGCATTGCCCTCAACCATGGTGCAATCATTTGCTATGACAATCCAGATTGTACTGGCGGGTTCAGGAGCCTGCGAGATAAGACCTTCCGCCTATCTTATATGTTGGCTTCTGCCTTCAGATTGCCGCTGCGCAAATCTAGAAGCGTGAAGCTCAGTACTATTCTGAATCCGATAAAGGATCAAATGCCTCCGGCACCAAACCCCCAACATTCACTTGATCTGTCCTGAGGCGTTATGTCCATTCGCTTACAAAGTATGGATCAGTGTATTTTTACTTTAGGCGAGTCGCCTGCTCCCGATCTGGAGGACATGCTCGGTGGAATTGCCTTGCTGGCCTACGGAGACACGGCTCGTGCAATGGGCCTTCGCAGCGTAGTAGGCGATACTCGAATTCGCTGCCTGGCAGTTCACGAAGATGCCGCTGAAACTCCGCACGGATCTGAGTTGAATCAAGTCAAAGGACATCATAAGTGCGAGGTTGCGTCGGTTAGCGAGACCATTAGCATCCTTACAGGCGCCGCTGAAAGTTTTGATCCATCCAAGGCGCTACCTATTTTCATCGACGTCTCTTGCCTGGCGCGCCCACTGATTGGCGCTCTATTCGCCACTCTGGCAAAGATCGCCGAGCGTAGGCCCGTCAAACTATATGTGGGCTATCAACTTGCAAAGTTCTCTGAGCCGCCCGCAGTCTGGGCTCATCCGATACGTCGCATTGAGCCGATCCATCCAAATTTTTCTGGTTGGACCGGCTCAGCCCTGATGCCACTCAGCGTGGTCGTTGGACTTGGCTATGAACGTGGCAAAGCGCAGGGAGCTCTTGAGTATCTGGAACCGTCTAAGCGATACGTCATGATTCCAGAGTCACCAGAGTCAGATTATTTGCAAGAGGTAAAAAAGCAAAACGAACGTCTTTTAGGAGAGGCAGGTTGCTTACGTGCACGCTACCAGGTCATGGATCCTGTGGGCACCTTCGGGACGCTTCTATCTATGACATCGGGCTTTAAAAATCGTAGCCGTGGGCTTCTTCTTCCGTTTGGGCCAAAGATATTCCTTGCCGTTTCTCTGCTCATTGGCATGACGGACGATGAGATTGCCGTGTGGCATGTTGATGGCGAGAATAATGAACCTAATTTGAAGAGTGAGCCTTCGAAGAGATCGTTAATCTTTTGGTGCGAGTTGGGGCCGAAGTACTCGACAACAGCTACAAACCGGCCAGCATGAGGTCGGTTATGTTGTCGCCAGCGCAAAGCCGGGTTCAATTTTGAATTCGGCGTAGACGCGATTAAATGGGGCCATCTTCCTTGTGCAACATATGGGAACCCAAAGGGGTCTATAGCGCGTCGCGGGTTCGGCGTGAACTGTGCCCGCGGTTACCGGGCCGGTAAGGAGCACATTCGCAAGCTTATGCAGGGACATTCAATCCGTGCCTGGCGACGGTTCAAGGCAACCACCAACTCCAAATACTATTTCCCAGTGGCGCCAAACCTCTGGATCGGCAGTTTTGCACGCAGTATCCGGATAGGATCTGACCCCCCGATATCACGTACCGACCGACCGCCGAAGGCTGGCTGTACCTAGCCGTCGTACTGGACCTGCATACGCGCATGATTGTCGGCGGGCGATAAAACGAAGTAGACAGAGGCTCTTGCTTTTTACAAGCACCTAAACACCTTGAAATCGATTCTCGACCTACCAGCGCTCCATTTTGTCGGCCACTCCGGCAAGATAGCCCGGCTTGCAAAGATTGCCGACCGCGCGATGTTTATTCCAGATGCCAATTTGGTGCTTTGCCTACTTCAGAAAGGTTCGGATTTCACGGCGCTCCCCGAAGCCTATCGGAGTTATCTGCTGGCCACGAGGGTTCGCGTTCGTCGCTATTGGCATGAGCGCGAGGAGTGGATTCCAGTTAATCCAACCTATGCCGCAATGGAACTTGGCTCTCAAGATGTACGTCCCGACCGGGTCCAATTTGATCGATATTTCACTCAGTTCTTGTCGCATCTTTACCAGATCAACAACGTTGACCCACGATGGATCGACGACTGTTTTACCAATGCTCAAGGACTGATCAGTTCGTTCTTGCCTTCCCTTATACGAATTTTCAGTAAAGCGCTGGAGCTGATGCCGGCAGAGAGTGGCACCACTGATGTCCAGGTCGAGCGCGCAGTCATGGCCATGTGCGATTGGCTGGAGGCCGAAGTAGATCATCTGGCGGTCATAGGTGGTCTACCCCTTTACGTAATCATCTATGCATTTGCAGGAAGCCCTGAAGCTCGCCGAATTCTGAAGCCGCATCGGGCAAGGAAGCTTGGCGCTCCCGCAGTTGCGCGCAACATTGCCTGGGACTTCATCTATTATGTTCACCGTGAATTCTCATATTTGTATCGCCAATATAACGACGATATTTTCTGTACAGCCGACATTGCGCTTGCAGACCTGCTCGCGGCAAAGATCCATCATGGACCTAGATATGAGCGCCCACTACTGGAACAACTAGACAGCATCGATTCCTTTGGAGAGTTCCTGTCATTCCACTTGAGCCGTCTCAATGGAACGCGTTTGTCAAAGCGACTGGAGGAGCGCGTAGTGCTCTTACTTGCGAGGGCTTCAGTATCACGAGATACAGTCGCCATAGGATTCACAAAAAGTGGGCTGTTGCCGGTTTCACAGACGCCCGAGTTTAGGCACCTAGAAAATTAGCTAAGACACTACACCGGCAGGCCGTATTCAATCTTGGCCAGTTCATCGAGCACAATGTCTTCACCGGACGATGATTTCAATGACTCAAGTGGCCGCAGACCCCCTAGCGCACCGCAGGGTTGGTTAAGCCAAGTGCTCGCGTAATCACCATCCTCGAACACCTCCCTAGCCATCACCCAGATGTGCAGCCAGCGTGAGAGGGTATCGCCTTCAGTCACGCTCAGCAGTTTGCTTCCTGGTCCACGCAAGGTACGTTCAGACCTACCAATCACGGCAGCGACCTCGCGTGGCTGCACGCTAAATACCGCAGCAAATTTCGCCGTCACGTTACAAGGCAGGCCTTGCATCAGATAGTCGTGCAACTCGAGCGCTGCACCACCCTTATTGGCCAAGCTATCGACCCGGTCCGACAAACCGCTCAGATTCGGATGTGGAGTCCCCACGATGTATTGCAATGCCGCCAGCATGGCGGCATCCAGCCGCTCACGTATAGGCGGGATCAAGGAGTCAATGCGTGTTGATCGAGTCATATTGGGGAATAGTGTCAGAACCACGGCCATAGAGAAACACCATCGGTGCCCTGCCAATGTGTTGCGTATAAGCAGCAGTTCGCCGATCAAGCAGGCTTTTCTCAAAGAATGAAAACGTCCTATTGCTGCATGTTCCAGGAGCGTACCCCATTAGATTGCACCTGATACTGACTTGCAGTTGTAAGATGCTCTTTTGTGTGTATAAAACTCCACAGCGTGGACAAATGTCGAATCAGTTATGACGATTAAAAGAGATCCGGAACTTTCTGATTTGCTGCGTGAGAGGCCAGCATACAATGAGGTTATTCTTAAGCTCGAAGCGGCGGGATGGCAGTTATGGACTAAATCAGAACTGACAGCCTTCCAAGAAAGAATGGACAACACTGGACCGAGTAAATGCAACGGACTATTCGCAGTAAAAGTCGGGAACCAGATTCACTATCCAAATTTCCAGTTTGATACTCGCGGCGAACTGTTAGATCGCATGATCAAGATATTGGAATACTGTGGCAAAAAATACCCCTGTGTGGGTTTTGCTGGACTGGATGGTTTCGCAAAATGAATGGCCGGGGCATCGTCGGCCAGCTTCATTGCTTCTTGCAGCTGACCAGCAGACTCGGGCCGAATTGATGAAGGCTGTGCTGAGCCACTTTGTTTGGGAGCCCATTGAATAACGGCTTGGTTGATGCGGCATCCAGTGCCGAGTCAGACCGATGAAAACGTGTGCATAACAAAAAAGCCTCGGAACAGCCCACGTTACAGCTGATACGATAAGCCCTGAATTAACCAATGGGGCTGGAATAAAAGCATATTACTCGGACTTTTTTTGATGTCCGCTGGTAGTTTTTCGTATCACCACAATTTATTGTTAAAGGATGCAACAGAGGAACAGATTTCCGGAGCAATTTTAGAGTGAGAAAATTATATCGGCTTCTCTTTGTCGCTATCTCGATATTGATTCCTCTCAGGAGCGTAAGTGCGAATCCAAGCGGATTTGACCCGCTAGCTTACGCAAGAGCAACAGTGGACAAGATTGCTAATCGCGAAGCACTCGTTCCTCCTCAGTGCTATACAAAAACGGAGGGAAAATCGAATCCCTGCTGGGTCTGCCATACAAGCAAGAATGGCAAAAATGAAATGGACGATTGGCATCTACAGGTCAAGTACGCTTTCAGCGATGTTGGCAAGATCAATCACTGGACCAATCTTTTTGCTGCGCCAGTTTCTAAAGCTATTCATATTTCAGACCAGCAAGTCCTTGGCTACATTCGGCAGAACAACTATTTGCCGCTACGCTTGGAGTTGCAAAACCGTCAGGACTATCCTGGTTGGCGCCCTGATCTCGACTTTAGTGCGGGTTTTGATCCAGATGGAATTGCACGTGACGGTTCTTGGTGGAGGGCAATCCGTTACAAGCCGTTTCTAGGCACATTCTGGCCTACTAATGGAAGTACAGATGATGTTTTTATTCGGTTACCTTGGCAGTTTCGCACCGACAATACGGGTAGAGCTTCGCGCAAGATTTACAAGATAAATCTGGCAATTCTTGAAGCTGCGATTACTGAGTCTGATTCAGTGCCTGATAAAGAGTTGGTTCGTCGGGTAGAGTCAATTGATGAATCAGTAGCAGGGCTTGACTTAAATGGCGATGGCAGAATCAGTGACAATGTTAAGAAGATCGTCGGGTTACCAAAACACTATGTAGGAGCTGCGAAAGGAATAGACGTAATCCGCTACCAGTATCCGGCCGGTACCGAGTTTCTTCATACGGTACGGTACCTTGACCCTGATATGCCAGATTCAATGTCCACGCGAATGAAAGAAGTTCGTTACGCAGTGAAATTACACACTATGGATCACTTTCTCCTAAGTAAAGCATACGCTGGAGAGGAATTTCATACGCAACAAGGTGTGTTATCAACTTTTGTCGGTAGTCCGGAAACAGGGTATCAGAATGATTTCGGCTGGCAGTTGCAAGGTTTTATAGAGGACGCACGTGGACGCCTCAGACTGCAGACCAAAGAGGAACAATATTATTGCATGGGGTGTCATGGCACGATTGGGGCGACAGTAGACGAGACATTTTCATTCCCTCGTAAGCTCCCAGGCTCTGAGGGTTGGCGGCATCAAACCCTGGTTGGGCAAAAAGACGTACCAGAGTCTGGACAGAAAAAGCCTGAGTACATGGTTTATATGGAAAGGGTTCATGGTGGAGATGAGTTCCGCGCCAACACAGAGATGTTGCATCGCTATTTCAAGCGTGGCCATCTTGAAGAAAAATCTGTTCTGAGATCTGCCCCTGGTGGGGACCGCGATTTGGCGTGGCTATTGACACCGTCGCGAGGGCGCGCAATTGCGCTAGATCGTGCTTATATTCGATTGGTCAGGCAACAGCACTTTGAATTTGGACGAGATGCGATTTTAAGTCCGCCTCAAAATGTTTACCACGAGGTAGACAACGTTTCGACCGGACTAAAGGCCAATCGCAAAGTATATAAGGATGGACGCTTATGGCTAGATTGGGCGAAGGATTCGCCGTAATCTTACTTTGAGGATTTATCATCCAAGTGAAAAATTAGTTGCATCGTCGGGCACCCGTCTGAGTCCGACAAAGGAATGTGAATAAAGCTAGGGAGACATGAACATGAGCCAGTAAGATATTTTCTGGTCAGCATCAATAATAAAAATAAATGGGGGCGGAATGTTATCAGGATGCGAGGTCGAGTCTTTAGGGGCTCTAAGGGAGATGCTGGACTGCTCATCGTCTTTCACGGACATGGCGGAGGCATGCGGGTTTTTATCTAAAACTCTTGGATTTTCCTTCTATCTTCTCTCAATAAAATTGCTGCATGGTCATGGATCAAGTCGATCTATCTTGTTGAGCAATTTCCCAAAAAATTTATTTTGGCGTTACAAGAGTCAGGGATATCACACAATCGATCCAATTTCGCGTAGAGCGCGACAATCCACAGTGCCGTTTCTATGGGACGAACTGCACCAACTCAATGCTGAAGAAAAGCTGATGATGTCGGAGATGGCCGATCATGGGCTACGACATGGATTGTCTGCGACAGCGCGGAGTCCAAATGGAGATATTGGCTTGTTGTGCTTGGCCTCACCAGAGCGACCCTCACCACTTGATGGTGATCCAGAGTTGGTTCTTGCCCGCGCCCTGTTATGCGCAACCATCAGTATAGATAGCGCTAAGCGGGTAGCGTGCATTAAGCCCGCAAAGACACGATCGGGCAAACGCCTGCTGTCCCAAAGAGAGCGGCAATGTTTGGGGTTATCAGCATCAGGATTAACCACGGATCAAATCGCAAAACAATTGGGGGTAACGGCAAGTACAGTGAGATTTCACATTGATAATTGCCTGCAAAAATTTGGAGTGCGTTCACGTGGAGCTGCGATCAGTCAAGCACTAATACTTGGTGAACTGGAAGCTGCATCTACCCATCATCTGGCCACGTCTGAGCGAAAACATAAATCAGCCATGCAGTAACCAAGGGCTGTTTATTTTTCAATATTATTCAGCGTCTTATATAAAACCTAGTAAATCTTACAGGTCACGCCATCGCTAATTTGTGTTTCTTTAAGTGCTGGGGGATTCAGGCTATTCATGTGTATGCCAGTTCACTGCTGGCAGCGCTATAGCTAATCCAGTTGCATAGAAACTGTTGGGGCTTTAGTGCCCGGCCACGGCCGTTGGTGAATGAAGGGAAATACTGAGCATGAATCGCAGCTTCGGCGAGATAAAAGTGAGGTCATCTTGCTTGTGGCTTATTCAACGCGAATCGAGCAGGCGATAAGCAGCAACTCTAAATCGACACGTATTCATGCCGTTCCTTAGGACTAGGGGTAGTCTGTGAACAGAATGTCACTTGCAACTTCGTGTCACGAAATTAAACAACGCCTCATGTTGGCTGCACTATTCGCAGCGGGTAAATGCCGCAATCGTTTACGCGTTCTAGCAGAGTTAGTACGTGTGGCTGGCCGCACCATTTTGGCTGCATGTCTTTTTCTATCTGTAGTTGTTCCGGTGGCATTTGCATCTGACGCCCAAGTGAATAACGGAGTTTCTTGGCTTGAAAGCCAAGTATCAACCGATGGCTCTCTGGTTAACGAAGCCGGTTCAATTGCAATTCCGATTCAAACTAGGACCGAGACATTAGAAACCTTATCGAAATTGGCTAGCGCACCCTCGTCGCTGGCCGCATTGGTTGCTTCCAATGCAGACGATCAAAGCACTGAAACGCTTGCCCGGCAAGCCATCTCACTTCAAAGCGCTGGTGGCTCAGGTGGCTCCTATATTGAAACTCTACAAACACGTCAGAATGATGATGGCGGATTCGGTGATTCTGTAGGGGCTTTTAGTAATTCGCTTGATACAGCGTGGGCATTGCTTGGCTTTAAGGCTGTCGATTTCAGTAACGTCACTGTCTTGAGCAAGGCGCTTCAGTATCTCATTGCAAACGCGAATGAAGACGGTGGGTTCGCCAGTTCAGGAACTGATAGCTCAGTTTATGTAACCGCGTATGCCTTACTTGCGATGGATTCGTATCGGGATGCCTATCAGCTTTCTTCCACTATCAATAATGCGATTCTCTGGCTGCAATCAGTGCAGGGTGACAGCGAAAATTTCGGAGATATTCTTGACGATGCGTTGGGGGCGATAGCACTTGAGGCATCAACCACCGATACCGCAAAATATGCTGGAGCACTCTCAGAACTGAAAGCAGGGCAAATGGGCGATGGGAGCTGGGTTGATGACCCATATCTGACAGCGCTGGTATTGCGCGCTTTATCAAGTGCCGGACAAGTCCCGCCACCACCAACTTCAGGTAGCGTTACTGGAATTGTGAGGGACGGATCAAGCATGGCTCCTTTGCCAGGAGTCACAATCAATGTCTCTGGAAATAATGTAATCACGGACTCTAGCGGGCAATTCTCGCTATTGGATATACCTGCTGGCAGCTACACATTAACAGCATCTAAAGTTGGGTACGGCATGAGACAAGTTTCGGTTGCCGTTAACGCGGGGGCCGTTAGCAACATTGGTTCAATTAGTCTAAATCCTGCGCCAAACACTGGACTGCTACGTGGGGTCATCGTAGATGCCGCTACAAATGCGCCGATTGCGAATGCATCCATCACGGTCACGCCTGAATCAGGTTCAGTTTTGTCTGCACTGACCGGTGCAGATGGAGCATTTCAGATATCTGGAGTACCTGATGGGGATGTAACCATCGTTATTCAGTCATCGGGGTATCAAACGGTTTCTACAACTTCGCAAATTGATGCAGGGATCACTTACACCTTTTCGCCGGCGTTATATACAACGGTTTCAACCTCGCCAACCACAGCGAGTATTACGGGACGCGTCATGGATTCAGTGACCGCATCTCCAATCATTGGGGCTACGGTGACTACGGCCGGTGGAAGTGCAACAACTGGGTCAGATGGAAGTTTCACCATCGGCAATTTGACTGCTGGTCAAATCGACATTCAGATTTCAGCTGCAGGGTATGTCAGCGCAACCTATAGCGCAGTCATTAGCAATGGCAACGATCAGTTGGGTGATATACGTTTGCAGCAGACTGCAACAAGTTCAACTCTTCTTGGTGTGGTTACGGATGCTTCTGACGGTACAGGACTCGCCGGGGCAACACTAACTGTAGAAGGGACCTCGGTGCGCATCGTTGCCGACTCGAGCGGCAACTATAGATTGGACAATTTACCCGGCACGAAATTTACGATTCTGGTTGAAGCGGATGGCTACGTTAGCCAAACACTCTTGCTCAACGCGACAAGCGAGGGCACCTACACGGAAAACGTCAGTTTAAATAAGGCTGACAGCAAAGGCGTGAAGCTCAGTGCGTCAACAGAACAGCCTGCTTATGATCCTTTTAGTGACATAGAAATTTCAGTCATTGCCCAGAATGAACTGGCTGCGGACCAGAACCTTGTGTTCACGGCCACGATCTATGACAGCCAGCGAAATGTTTATGCTCAGGTTCCATTTAAGCAGCTTGTCTTGGGACAGAGTGCCGCTCAAGCAGCGTATACGATCCCCGGAAGTTCCAGCCTTGATCTCGGTTCAAAATGGTACAACCTGAATGCCGCTGCTGGTGATTACACTATAGTCATCAGTGCGTCGGATATTTCAGGCCAGGTCATTGCGCAAGCAAGTGTTGGGGTAAAGGTTAATGCTCAAGTGGCAATCGGTGGCGGGATCACCTTAAACCCACCGATTACGCAAGCCGGAACGGCTCAACCTGTTTCGATCAAGGCGGCTATTGGGAATCATGGGAATTTGGATTTTCCAGGTGGTCCTCTATCGTTGAAGGTTGTACTTGATACGCCAGATACCTCGGTACCTTCTACAACTCCAGCCACACTCAAGCCGATTGTTTCTGGAAATCCGCTGAGTGGACCACGTGGTGGTATCTACGATGCCAGTGGAAACTTTTATGTTGCAAACTACAGTAATCGCCAGGTCATCAAGATTGCTCCAGATGGTTCAACGTCGATTCTTGCGACTCTCCCGGCTGGTAATCCTGTAGATATCGCGCTGGAACCAAGTGGGAACGTAGCGGTGCTGACTGCAAGCGCCATCTACAGCGTCTCCAGTGACGGTACGGTGAGTGCACTTCCCATTACTCTGGCGGTGGCCGGCGGGCTGGCCGTTGATTCTCACGGCAACAACTTCGTCACTGGGCGTGCGAATGACGGCAGCCAAGTATTAGAGGAAGTAACGCCAGTTGGTGACGTAAGCATACTGGTGAGAAATGGACTTTCTTATCCGATTGGTATCGCATCCGGGCAGAATGGTGATATCTATGTCTCAAATAATAACGACAATTCAATATCCATCATTGATCAGACCGGTCAGATACATGCATTTGTCTCGACCGGACTGAACCGTCCTTGGGGGCTGCTCGCAGAATCAGGAGGTGGTTTTTTAATTGCGGATAATGGTAGTGGTCGAATCCTGCGTGTAGCACAGGATGGAACGATCTCGGTATTTGCGACAGGGATACCTTCGCCAGAGTTTATGTCTTATGACCAATCCGGAAATATCCTGGTTACAAGTGGCGGGTCTAATGACATTTACCGTGTGTCGTCAGCCGGTGTTGTAGATAAGTTCGGTCAGTCGCTTGGACATCGCCCCACTGCTTTGGGTTATGCCGCATCCGGCATTCTGTATGCGGCGGATGCTGATGGATCTCTACATCAACTTGCTACGGACGGGACTGCATCAGTACTTGCCAGTGGCGTATTCAGTGCGCCTCAAGATATGGCGATTTCGCCAACAGGTGATCTTTACGTTTCCGACTCTAGCTACAACGCTATTAAGTTTTACCACGCTGGTGTAGTAACGACATACGCTAGTGGACTCTCTTCGCCATTTGGTTTGACATTCGATGGCGCCGGTAATCTCTATGTGGCGGAAAGCACGGCAGGTAGGATTTCGCGCGTCAATACGGATGGTACGCATGACGTCATCATACGGTCACTGATTAGTTCGCCAGTTGCTGTCCTCGTCGGAACGGATGGGACGCGCTATGTCCTGAACTCTACCTCATTGACGAAAATTCCGGCGACGGGGCAACCAAGTATTGTCACCTCTTCTTTCGGGGGCACCGCGTATGCGATGACTTTTAGTCCTTCAGGTGGATTTTATATTCTGGTTGATCGTACAAAGATCATTCATGTGGCGGATGATGGATCAATTAATGCGCGAGCTACGGTTCCAAGTGCGTATGCTATAGCTACAGCTTCCGATGATTCGATTTATTTCAGTCCGACTGGTGTCGCCCAGATCGACAAATTAAATCCGGACAACTCAACTGCTGTGTTCACGACTTTGCCATCAACGGTGCCGTCGCTTGCCGTGGATAATAACGGCGATGTGATTGCTTCTGACTACAACAGCTATCTGTATCGCATAACACCTGACGGTACTGCTACGTCTATTACGAATCCAGGAGTGTCATCTGCAGTCACGATCGGAGCAGACAACTCTATTTATCTGATCCCTAATGGTTCGCAACTCGTCAAAATCGATTCATCAGGTAGCAAATCCACCCTTGTTTCTGGTCTCAGCAATGCATCGAGTGTTGCAGTGGGTAGTGATGGCAGTTTGTCGGTAGTCGAGCGTTACACCGCACTACTTAAGCAGTTTGACAATACGGGAATGCTCATTTCCACAGTGGCAGGAATTGGCACGCCGGATGACATTGAGTGGTTTAACGGGAAGCTGTACTTTGCTGATACCTACTATGGACGCATTTGCTCAGTGGTCCCGGGTGAAAATCTTCCCGCGGTCTTTTCAAATACTAACGTCTCGCATCTAAAGGCTGCGGATGGGCAGCTATTTGCCACATCAAGCAACACTGTATATAGCTTTGCGACAGACGGTTCTAGAACCACTTACTACAGTGGTAGTGGTCTGACCAGTCTGCAGGGAATTGATGTGAGCAGTGACGGTCTTGTCGCAGTGGCGAATGCAAACGACGATAGGGTAGTTACCATCAACAGTTCGCACCAGATTGCCTCATCAATTGTGGGGCTGGGTGGCCCCGTAGGCATTGTCGTAGATGAGAGTGGCAACGTTTACGTGGCAAATTCTTCGTTTTCGAACATCGTCAAGTTCACCCCGAATGGAAAACAAGCAGTCGTGTTCGCCACTGTCTCTTCACCAAGAGGGCTGGCTCTTGATGCAAATGGCGGGATATTGGTGGGAACAGGCAGCGGATATTTGGATCGGATATCCCAAAGCGGCACTGTGACCACGATTGCAACAGGAGGGGGAAGTACTTACGGAGTGCTTGCTCAAGGTGACAATATATTTACGGCCGATGCTGGTGGTGCGGTCAGGCGCCTGAATAACAATGTGTTGCCGATTTTCGCGCTTGGCATTAGCGACGGAAGAGGTATCAAGCTCGGGGCCGATGACTCAGTATATGTAGCAGGTGGGAGTAGCGGTGCTGTAACGCGTTACAACAATGGCGCATTAAGCGTTATAGCAACGAATCTGCTAACGCCACAAAGCCTGGCGTTTGACGAAACTGGAAATCTGCTTGTCGCTGGAACTTCTACGCTTTATTCGATCGATTCGAGCGGTGCTGTCCAAGATCTTGGTTTCGGGGCTCTGCTTAGTGGGGCTGATTTGCGCGGGATATCTTTTGATCCTTCGCATTCCAGTTTCACCATCACTTCTAATGCAAATAGCGCAGTACTGCAGGCCATTTCTCCACAACCGGTAACGGTCCCCGAGTCTGGCACCGTGGTGTACACCGCATCTGGAACTGTGGGGGAAATCCCTGTAGGGACAGACACAGAGTCTTTGGATTTCGGAAGCTGGACGCCCCAGTTTGCTGGGGACTATAGCGTGCACCTGTCGGCGGCTGGCGCAGGTGTGGCCGGTGATATTGTCAATATGATTCATGTCGGCCCCCATGCCGACGCAGCAATCTCCGTGGATCAGGCGGTGGTATCTCCTGGGAATGTGCCAGTGACAGTCAGTGTTAGCGTCACCGGTGCAGATTTTGCCTCGGTTTCGCAAACTGATGCGGGAAATTTGAGGCAGGTCGCTACTTCGGCTCGACCGCAGACTATGGGAGCGGACCCTGCCGGCAATATTTATTTCTCTGACTCCTCTGGGATCGAGAAAATTGTAGATGGCAGCGCTACGCAGAGGGTGTATTCAGGGACTCTTCAGAATTACGGACTATTGCCGATCGATGCTCTTGGCAATCTTTATGGAGTGACATCGACTCGTCAACTGATACAAATTGCTCAGGACGGGAGTGTGACAACTCTCGTCACATTCCCGACAAATGTGACCAGCATAGTCAATGATAGTCATGGAAATATCATCGCGCTTTACAACACAGGTACTATCGTAAGGGTTAATGCCGATAAGACTCTATCGACAATTGCGACCAATACAACGTCATCACCTTTTGCAATGACCATTGATGGTGCTGACAACCTTTACGTTTTAAATCGCTCGAACACCATCATCCGGTTGACCTCAGAAGGAGTGGAGAGTGTCACTACTTCGGACGCACAATTTGAATACGAGGGCATGTCGCTTGTTGGTGACTGCTCTAATAATCTGCTTTTGACACCTGACTATTGGACGAAGGTCGGCCAGTCTGGCGAAGAGCACACGCTGGCAGAGATTTTTGGTTCAAACAATCAAGCTGCCTCTGTGTTGAATGGCAGCAGCATCAATCCGAGACTGAACGATATCGATTTCATCGTTTATGACCGTTACAACGGCAGCCTGCTGATGTGGACAGATGAAAACTATGCGATTTTCCGCATACCTGTGACTTGCGGTGCAATCAGTACGGACTTGCATATCACTCTGCCAGCAGGTCAGACAGCATCGGGATTTAATATCCCCCCCAGCACCACTATCAGTAATCAGGATGGTTCCAGTGAATTGACATGGGACTTGCAAAGTGTCACCAACCTTGGTCAGGCAATTCAGTTTGATACGACACTCAACAATGTGGAGTTGGGGGATCAACGGCCCGTAGCCTCCGATGCTTACCTTCTATTCACAAACACATTCACGGGCGGGAATATCAAGCTGCCATTAACGATTCCATCCGTTGCTGCAACGGGTGCTGTTGCCCTTGCTTTATCGACTGATCAGACGAGTTACCCTGCGAATGCCGCTGTCGGCAGTTCGCTAGTGATCAATAATCCTAATGGCGTTGCGGTACAGGGTAATGTTCGTGTTGATGTACTGGATGCAAGTGGAAACCTCGTTACGACGATTTACCAGCAGTCGGTTTCTTTGGATCCATCCAGCCAGCTCACGCTTAACCCACTGTTCAATACAGGGGCATACCTTGCTGGAGGCTATTCCTTACACGCAGTTTTCAATGATCAGGCAGGTTTCTTACAGGGCCAGGCTGACACATCTTTTGCAATCATTGCAGGCACTGCAGACGGAAGTGGTACTGGCGGTTCGGGCGGCACCGGCTCGAATACCTTGGCTTCATTGCGGGTTACCACGGACAAGGCAACCTACAACACCACCGATGCGGTCAACATCGCCGACTTGGTGCAAAACCTCACCGTCAATGCCCCCATCGACAATGCGTCCCTGCAGGTGCAGGTGCTGGATCCTTCCGGCGCCATCGTCTACACCCAGACCGCGAATCTCGGCCAGTTGTCGCCGGGCGCAGTGCAACAACGCGCGAATCTCTACGGTCTCAAGGCTGCGGCCCAGGGCAACTACACCGTCAAGGGCTGGGTGCTGGATGGTTCAGGCAATGTCATCGCCAGCGGCTCGGCAATTTTCAAGGTGCTGGAAAACCTGAGCCTCACGGTCAAGGGAACCGAGACTGTGCAATCACCCTGGGTCTATCTGGACGATCCACAGGCCTGTACGGATGTGGTGACCAATACCGGCACCCAAGGCATCAGCAATCTCTCTATCCATCAGGTCCTGGTCAACCTCGACACCGGCACGCTGGATCAGGAGGCTTTTGTCACCGCCAGCCTTGCCCCCGGTGCCAGCCAGACCTTCACCCGCGCCTTCACCACCAATGGCCTGACGATCGGTCATCATGCCTGCGCGATCAACGCCGTGATCAACGGCAATGACCAGCCTTTGGCCCATGCGCCCTTTGAGGTGAGACAACCCCCGGTCCGTGTTACCGGCCAACTCGGTCTGGGTGACAAGGGACGCCTGCTGGTGCTCATGGACAGCCCCAGCGACAGTAGTGGTGGCGGCGCCTTGTGCAACAGTGGTCTTGGCGATGTCAGCCTCGAAGTCGATTTTGACCACTCGCTCTCGCCCGAGGCCATCGTTGAGGTCAAGGTTCTGGACATTCTTGGCTTGATCGTCGACACCGAAACCACCAGCCTGCGCAGCTTCACCGGTGAGGTGAATGCCAAGGCCGGCAGCAGCGGCATTGACCTCTCGATCCCGGCCTTTACCGCCGACAGTCTGGTGCTCCAGCTGGCGGGCACCGGTGCCGATCATCTGCTCGGCGGAACCTACCGGATCGTCGCCAGTGTCACCGATCCGGTGCAGAACCTGACCTTCAACTCCGGGCTCATCAGTCTGACCTGCAATGTCCTCGGCACCGTGGGTGATCTGGTCGGAGGTGTTTTCCAGGTCATCGGCATCAACCATAACGTCCATCCGGGAACCGGGCCGGGCGACGGCCAGGACAGTGTCCCTGCGGATCAGCAGAAAGCCACCTTGCAATCCCTGCTGGCCGAGGATGGCTGGTCCTATGACATCAGCACCAACAAGGATGATTTTGCCAGCAGGCTGCGCAGCGGCGGCTATCAGAATTTCGCCTTGTTCTCCGAGTATCAGGTGCTCGATGAGCAAGTGCAGAAGGAAGTCCGTGAAGCCGTGTTTGGCGGCAATGGCCTGCTCAATGCCGGCCGTCACGACGTGCGCCGCCGCATTCTCGACAACCCCTTGGGCATCGAGTACCGCGGCACGCAACTGTCGCCGACCGGTCTGCAGATGCTCAACGGCAACGTGTTTGATCTCAACGGGCAAAGCGCATTCAGTCAGAATAACCAGGTGCAGCGTGTGGTCCTGGAGGGGGCCACCGCAGACGGCAACGTCATCAGCAGTATCCCGACCGCACAGCAGGCGCTGGTGACGCACTATCAATATGGCAATGGCTTGTCGGCTTATGCCGGATTTGATCTGCTGGCCGAAGCCAGTGCCGGAAACCCGGGCGGTCTGTTTGCCGATCTGATCCGCCAGCCGCTGCTCTACGTCAACCCCAGTCAGGCGCATCCGATTGCCGGTCGCGTGGTGCCGGTGCGCTTGTCGATCACCAATAGCGGTATTGCCAACACCACCGTCGCCACCATCTCGACCTCGCTGGGCGCATATGTCGTGGCCGCCAACAGCGGCACGGTCAGTGCCGGCAAACTGACCTGGACCTTTAGTCTCGGCGTGAATGAAACCCAAACCGTTGATCTGTGGATCCAGCTGCCACCGGGCGGCATCCCGGTGACGCTCACCGCCAGTCTGGTCGCCAGTGCCGGCAGCTACACCGCTAACCCGGTGACCGTGACCTATACCGTTGACCCGGTTACCCGGCCGGGGCTGGATTCCGCCATCACCGATCTGTCGACCTATGTCAACAACCAGCCGTCACCCGGCCTGCTGGGCTGGTTGCTCGATCCGATCCTGGGGATCAAGACCCCGGCGGCGCAGGCACTGCAAGAGTTGCAGGACGCCAATACGCATCTGGGCAATGGTCAGGTGCAACGGGCTCTGACAGAACTGGTGCAGGCCACCGACCTGTTGATCAACGACGGCTCGGCCAGCCTCAAGCCGATCCGGCTGGAGATCGATGAAGCCATCTTCCAGGCCGAGAAACTGCAGTGATGCACAACAACATGACCCAGAAAAACAAAGCGACCGGGGAGCACGGGATGGATCAGTCGATCATTTCATGGTGGCGCAACTCTGAAAAAGGCACCGGCGGCATCACCGCCCTGGTACTGACCACCTTCCTGTGGATGCAGTTGTATCCGGTGGCCGCTGCCGCCAAGGAGGTCATTCAAGGCAAGGGCACGAATACCGTTCTTGCCGCGCCGGCCAGTTTTCCTCCCGCTCCGGCGGATCGCCCGGTCAATGCTGCCGATCCGCAGCGCGCGACGATGGTGGCGCTCTCCAAGACCCTGAACACGATGTATGCCGCACTCAAGCATCACCGCGACCTGATCATCAAGCGCAAGGATCGCAAGGGCAATCTGCACATCACCATCCTCGGCACCAAGGCCGACGTTGATCTCACCGGAGACCGTAAAAAGCTCGCCCAGGTCAAGCAGCAACTCGCCCTTCAGGACCGGCAGGCCGAAGCCGACTTCCAGCGTGATGAAGCCCACATCAAGGCGTATCACCTGCCGGCGATCATCCAGCAGCGTCATGATGCGGCTGTCGCGAAATACCAGAAGAACCGCGATGCCTTTCAAAAGGGCCTCGCCACCTTGGCGCAAAGCCGTGATCTCAACACCCTGCTGAGCCAGAGCGAGGCGCTGCTCAAGAAGGCCGCCGGCGACCTGCCGCAGCATGCGAAATTCGACCCCAACAATCTGCCATTCAGAACCGCCGACAGCAAAGTCCGCGAACCTGCCACCACCCCGGCACAACTGAAGAAAATCCTGTCGGTTCCGGCGGGCACCCGCGCGCAGGCGTCTCAAAGACCGGCATTGCCTCTGGCAGCACGCAAGCAGAGCATCAGCAAAACCGAACTGGCCCTGATTCAAGGTGATGGTCAGCCGTTTCCGTATCCGCAAGAGCGACATGAGGTGATGGTCGCCACCATGGGTTCGCTGGCCGGGCTGATGGCAATGAGTGTGGTGCCGCCGACGGCGGATGATCTCACTCCGACCGAGGACGTGCAGATCACCCCCGCGATCCAGGCCCTGGCCACCCAGCTCCACAACAACCCGGTGGAGATTTACAACTGGGTGCACAACAACATCGAGTTTCTACCCAGCTACGGCAGCATCCAGGGCAGCCAGCTGACCTTGGACAAGAAGCAGGGCAACGCCTTCGACACCAGTTCATTGCTGATCGCACTGCTCAGAGCCGCCAATATTCCCTCACGCTATGTCTACGGCACCATCGAGGTGCCAGCCGACAAGATCAACAACTGGGTCGGCGGCACCACCAGTCCCGATGCCACGCAGCAACTGCTCGGCCAGGGTGGCATCCCCAATGCCGGATTGACCCAGGGCGGCCAGACCGTGGCGATCCGCATGGAGCATGTCTGGGTGGAAGCCTATGTCGATGCGTATCCTAGCCGTGGCGCCCGAAACCTCACGCCCGATGCGTGGATGCCGATGGATGCCAGTTTCAAGCAGTACACCTATACGCAGGGCATGGATCTGCAGAGTGCTGTGCCATTTGATGCGAACGCTGTTACAAATGTAGCTGAGCAGGGCGCGACTGTCGATCAGCAAAATGACTATGTGCAGAGCTTTAGCCAAGGAAATATCCAGAGTGCACTTAGCAATTATCAAGATCAGTTGAAAAATTACATCGTTCAGCAAAATTCAAACGCGACTGTCGGCGACGTGCTTGGTTCCAAAATTATCCAGGCACAAAGTCCATCCACCTTGCCGACCGGCCTGCCGTATCGGGTCGATGCCCGTGGCAATACCTACGGCACACTGCCTTCGAGCCTGCGTCAACAATTCCAGTATGCCCTCTACGCCGATGCCCAGTCTCTATCGCTGCAGGACCCGATCTTCCAGTACCAGGCCAGCACCCCGAGTCTGGCCGAGAAGAAGATCACGCTGGTGTTTGTGCCCGCTAGCGATAGCGATTTACAGACTTTCGAAAGCTATCTTCCTAAGCCTCATGAAGATGGTTCACCGATCCAGCCAGGAGAGGTCCCAGATAGTTTTCCTGCCTATCAGATAAATGTAACGGCACAGTTGCGTATCAATGGGCAGATAGTCGTACAGGGGGGGGAATTTTCATTGGGCGCCGCCTTATTAGGTCAAGGCGGGTTTACTAACATGGATTTGGGTGGTGGATGGGATCTAACTGAAGATTCCTTAACAGCTGGGCAGATGAGTGCTCTCGGTGTTGACCTGCAGGGAATTAGCGCGACTCAACTCAATGAAATCCAGTCTAGCGTTCAGTCTACTCTGACAGTCCTACAATCAGGAGACGCTGGCGCTCTTACCAGCGAAAACCTTTCGGGTGATTTCTTGACGGCTGGGATCTGGAGTTATTTTTCATCGCTTGATTCTTTTGGTCGAATGGTAAGACCCAAATATGGAATAAGTGGAACATCAGGACTTAGTTACGGTTTTTTTCATATCCAAGTAGCTCCTTTACTAACGTATGGTGTGCCGACGTCGGCGATCATCGCGGGAGTTTTAATGGATGTAGGTCATGTGCGAACTATTTCATATTCTAAAGATAATACTGTTGATGAGTGGATTAAATACAACCAGATTGCAGGGATGCATGCTAGTGCGATGGAGCACGTCATTCCTGAAAGAGCCCTGAGCAGCTCAGTTCAGGGTCAGACACCACAAGCGATGTCTGCTGTAAAGGCGCTAAGAATTGCTAACTCGGTTGGTCAGAAGATTTATCTATTGGATCAATCTAATCAAAATGAATTAGCGAATGTCCACCAGAGCACAGACGTGATTAGCGACATCACCAATGCTATAAATGCTGGGAAACGAGTTACAGTTTCCGAAAGTCCGATTAGCTACGCTGGCTTTAGCGGAACCGGGTATATAGTTACGGATCCCCATACGGGAAGCGGCGCATATCTGATTGCTGGTGGTGCTCGCGGGGGAAGTTTATCGACTGAAGAGTCCCCAAGCATAAAATTATTGGGAACATTCTGTACCGGTTTGCTTGATAGCCTAGTAATTGCCAAAAATCCTGCTCGTTCGGATTATCTAAGCCCTCCATCTGGATTGATATCGATGGAGCTCGCAGAATCTTTCAGTAAAGCGTTAGGACTTATTGCATTCACGGCAACTACTGTTAACACAGTACTGAATCCCAGCTATTCGGCGCTACAAAAAATAGGAGTAATTCTAGTCAACCTTGTAATGGGAATTGCTGGAGTCGAACTTGGGACGCTCTTGGCTGGTTCTTTGCTACTGGCACCTTTATGGCTGGTGCTGGTCGAAACCATAATGGCTGCTGTCATAATAGACGTTGCGGTTGATGGGCTCGATTATCTAGTCACAGGAGAGATCATTGAAAGACGAAAGAGATTTGGACAACCTGAATCAAGATACCTCGCCGGATTTTTTGATGAATATTCCGTTGAAGCGTTTTCTTAGTTGTCTATTGATAATGCCCGCCTTCTTTGCACTAGGGCTATACGTGGCATATTCGACCAAGTTGGCCAATGCAGTAACATTCGTGTGGTTTTGGGTCATAACGATTTTCTTTATTATTCCCTTGTGGGGGATATCAAGTGCAATGGAAAACAGATACATTTGGTATAAGTTGTCTGATGATTTCGTTAGCCCATCTTTTTTTGATCCGTCGCCAGGCGCTAGTGGCTTTATTCTTGGATTTATTGCATATTTTTATGCAGCCGTGAGCGGGCTGCTGCTTGCGAATGGACTAAGTTAATTGAGGTGCCTTCTTGTTAGTTTGGTAGGATTGAAATATCGAGGTTCAAAGCCTATGGACGTATTGTGATGCAAGATAAAAACGATCCTGTTCCAAAGGTGTATTTCGCCCCAATTGTTTGGCTGAGTATTTGTATTGGCGCTGGGTTTGCTTTTTTAGGGTTTGTTGGAACGCACCCCATTTTATTCCACGCACTTATTCAATTATTTCCAATACTGACTAATAAAGTTGTCGATGCCGTATTTTTCATACTTGCAATTATCGCAGTACTAATATCTCTTCGATGCGCCCGAAAATCAATGGATGTTATACCCTGAGTTTTTCTCTCGTGGCACATCTATAAAAGTGCAACTTTGTTGCGTTGTGCCAGCGTTGGTAGAGGATTAAGGGGCCGTGTTGGAATACTTTCAAGTGAGCCTGCTGTACTGTGAAAATATTCCAAACCAATTCATATCTGATGAACATCAGTAACCTAATCTTCTCGACTTGCCCAAAATGCGATGGAGCAGCTGGCCCAAATTTATTTGACAAGGATTCATATGTTTGTAAAACCTGTGGATGCGTGCTCGAAAAGGACAGGAAGTGGATTTACATGCATAGGCTTGTTTTTATTTGCTAGCTTTCTTCCTTCCATTTCTACTTTTTAGATTCCTCAGCCCTATTTTTGCAGTATCTATAAGCTGGGTTCTCGGGTTTTACTGGTTCATCCGTGCACAGAGATATGTGGTGACGCAAGCACAGCATCAGTCAGGCAAAACTGGCCTTTGAAAGATACTCGCTTCTTCGAGTCGTTCAGAAGTGAAATTGATGGTGATGGTGCGCCAGCACGGACTGCCTGTGTCGACTGTCCACCCGATGTGTCGGTGCTGCCCATTGATCGGCACTGACCAAGTAAATGACGGGACCGCTCAACGTCGATCTCAACAAATGGTGGACATTTTGTTGCCGAGAAAATCTAGCTCTTTGGGATCAGCGTGAGAAGTCTTTGGGCAGGTTTAGGTCTCACACTGGGAAGCATTTCAGTTTTCCTGGGGGCTTTGTTTAGCAACTGTATCCCAAGTCTGCTCACAGTTTGGTGTGCTGTGGCTGTGACAATTTTAATTGGCATATACGCAATCATTCGAGAATTGCAACGACCAATAAATTCTGTAGAACAGGAGCAGGGCACTATAACCAAAGCAGGAATGCTCTCAGGGTCTGAATATATTTTTGTGCTTCGCCCGATACTGCGCGTGCTTATCCCTCCGTTTTTTGCTTATGTAACATGCACCGAGACGTTACCATGGCTTTACAACCTCCAATTCGGTACAAACGGACAGATGAGCGTTACGGTTACGGGCTGGGCTGATAGTAGCCGGATTAGTTGCCATCGTCCGACATTTGAGGAGGCCCCGTTATTGTTATCACGGGCGATGTGCATGCAGTCGTTTGACGAGGCACGATTTCCGATTGGCGGAAAAGTACTCCTCACTGGTAAGTCGAGCAGTTGGGGAATTAACGTAACCGATGCCGTGGCGATTTCCGAAAGTCCATGATCAGTTTTTGAGAGAGAGTTGCTGACATTCGCTTCCTCGAGTCATTCAGAAGTGGGAATTGATGGTGAGTCAGCATGGGCTGCCGCTGTCTCGACTATCACACAGAAGTGTCGGTGCTAAAAATGGGGGGATTACCGAGCTACAGGGCCATTGCTTGCATTACGGCCTTGTCGGAAATGGAGTTATTGGGTCACATGTAGCTGATGAAATAATTTAGCCGTCTATATGGAGACTACTGGTTACCAGACATCAGCGCGACGATTTTTGCACGTTCAGGATAAGCATTTTCAGATTCCTCGATAGTCGATCGCGCGACTATGGGCAGGAGCGTTTCGTCGTATTCAGCAAGCTTCTGATTGTAAAGTAGCGCCATCTCAACATCGACAGGCAGAGTATGCGCTGTAGTTTTTTGTCCAAACTGAAAACTGCGCTCGCTTGAGGCATTCAGCGGTTCACGAACAGGCACGTCAAAAGGCGATTGGCGCTCCTTCCTGGGCATGAAGGGTCGCCACTCCCCTCTAAGAATTCGGGTTTCTACAAGAAAACTAAATGCTAAGCGAAGTTCGTCGTCGCTCCCTATATTGCGCATTAGCGCGAACATGCAATTTCGGATCCCATCTTTGAAAATCTGTGCTTCGTTGAATGCCATGTAATCGAGGGCAAGACGAAATTGGCTGCTGAGTATGGAAAGTTGGTCGACCGATGGGTCTTTGATGCAGGCGTTTACGAAATCTACTAGGGGCTGTCGCGCCCCTGATTTGAACGCCGGATTTTCAGGCTCGAAATAGCTGCCGACGAGAGCAGTTACTGGATCTGCCTGGTATAGCCCTCGCTCTTTGAGGACTTGGGCCGCAAAGGTTGGAATATGATCATTGTGTACCCCTGGGGGACAGGACAACTCCCAAAATCGTGACTTGTAGATCGTCGCAGTGCCTTCAAAACCTTTGGTTTGATCGACAACGTCAACAAGCGATACAACGACGCCATCCCTTAGGATTTTTGGCGGCGCGTGCCCGTGACGCGCGATGCGATGCATCATTCGCACACGTCCGCCGCTGGGATTTTGGGTAAACAATTCGTCCATCTGGTCCCAACTCATTTTCTTGGGACGCATGCGTGCTACTGACAGCGCCCAGAAGCGCGCCCTCAGTTCATTCCCAAGGTCAATATTTTTTCGCCCCATTGTGAATAATCATTAAATATAAATGGAGTTGTAAAAAGACATATTTCGTGTCGTTTAAAACTCCTGAGACTGTGCCACAGTTGCTCAATAGCTGTCACAGCACAACAAAATGTCAACGAAAGAACAATCGAAACTGGCGGGCGATGTAAGCGTCCATCAAGAGCTTTTACAAGCTCATGGAGAATTGGTAACCGGAAGGCCGCTTCTATTGCTGCTCGGCTTCAAGTCGCAGAGGTCTTTCTACCGCGCGATCCAGGCAGATTGTCTGCCGGTAAAGGTGTCTCAGATCGCAGGCCGGCGTGGCTATTTCGCCAGGACTCGGGACGTCGCGAGTTGGCTGGAAAGTTTTGGAATTGAAAAACTGGTGGCTGGCTCAACCAAATCTGGAGGTGAACCATGTGATCCTTGATTAGCGTCACCGGTTAAAACCGGGCCCCAGAAACGACATGACCCAAGTGATCAGACTTGGGTCAGTCGGGAATCTGCGAGGGCAGAAACCGTTAGCACGGATCAAATCCTCCCAGAAAACTTTGCCTGTGTCAATCCGCAGGCAGTTTCCAGTGCGCGCGCATTCGGCGTGCGGGGCCCTCACGTCCGGCTATTGGCCGGGAATATTTCTTGTGAGGATTTGAAACATGATGATTATTGCTAATTCGTTCCCCCAAAATCTGCGCCGTCGGCGCGCTACGTACGGGGAGAAATCCGCCTGTCCACCTTCGGCTTTGGCGCCAATAGTTATAACGGATATTCGTTGGCACAACCGCAAGATTCCGCTTTCATATAGCGGTCATGTGCGTGGATGGCATCCCTTCCGCTCGGAGCACGGCTCGATTGGCTTCGAATCGCTGGTTGAGCGAAACCTGCTCACGGCGCTTGCGTCTTGTCGCGAGATCGAAAACGTCGTGTCGCAACCAGTAACCATTTTTTACCGCATCGAGAACAAGCAGTTCAGGTATACGCCCGATTATATGGTCACGGTTTCTGAGGTCTGTGGAGGCCTCGAGGTACTCGGCTTCAGAGGCGTGACGTTTGTTGAATGTAAGCCCGATGAATTAGTACGAGAAGAACGGGATTGCATTGACCGAAATTTTCGAGCAGTTCAAATGGCTTTTGGTCAACCTGCTGTTTTGATCACTCAGTGGGATCTGACCACAGGTGTTCTGAGGCCGAGCCATGGCTACTAAATTACCGCTGGTCATCAAGGAAAAATACCTTTTGAACGGAAAGGAGGTAACTCTTGATGAGTTGAGTTCAGAACGCGCGATCGTGTTATTACCTGGGGCTGAAGGGGCGTGCATTGCGAGGCCACAGGATCTCAAGCCGGTGCCTGTGGAGCTTGGCTATGCCTCTCATGCACACTTACTGATTCCTCAGGTGGAGTGGGGCAAGCTTGTCAGCCTGAGAGATGCGCTTGAATCCACTCTGCAGCTGTCGGCCGGCACCACCAATGCATTGAAACGGGCAGCTCAGGGTTTGGGTTACTCCGAACGTCAGATGTTTAGATATATGAAGATTTATCGCCTGAACCCGAGCATCTTTGCATTGATGGCGGCCAAGTCAGGTCGACCTGCGGGAACCAAGTTTCTCGGTCTTGAGCGTGAGAAGCTCATTGAACGGTGCATTGAAGAGCATTATCTGAAGCGCGAGAGACCTTCGGTGGCACAGCTTCATGATGCCATCAGGAAGTTGTGCTGCCTTGAGGGATTGCAGGCCCCCTGCATGAAATCGGTCAGCCTTCGTGTTCGCCGGCTTGGGCTTGAGATCAAGCTAAAGCGTCGCGAAGGCGGGAAGACGGCCAAGGAAATCATCAAGGGCGTTCCTGGTCACGTCGAGGTTGAGGGCATTCTGCATCGGATCGAGATTGACCATACGTTAGTCGACGTCATTCTGCGCGCGGACACTCCAATGCGCGAAGTTATCGGACGTCCATGGTTAACCGTGGCAATTGATTGCAAGACTCGGATGGTGCTCGGCTTCTATCTGAGTTTTGAACGGCCATCAGTGTCCAGTGTGGCTGCTTGCCTGGCTATGGCCGCGTTGCCTAAGGAGTCCTGGTTGAGCGAAATGGGCATTGCGTGCCCGTGGCCGGCGATGGGTGTGCCGAAAGCCATATGGGTGGACAACGCGATGGAGTTCCGATCGGCGGCTCTCAAACGAGGTTGTGAGCAACATGGCGCTGAACTGCTTTTTAGACCGGTCGGATTTCCAGAATATGGAGGCATGATTGAGCGTCTGATCGGCACCCTGATGGGACAAGTGCATTTGCTGCCGGGGACGACGCACAGCAACGTGATCAAGCGGGGTGACTACGACGCGGAGGCGCGGGCTGTAATGACGCTTTCAGAATTTATACCATGGTTCACCGAACAGGTGGTTACGCAATATCACCTGCGCACCCACCGTGCTTTAGGGATGTCTCCACTCAAGGCCTGGGAAATGGCATCAGTGGGTGCTGAAATAAAAATGCCGCGTGATGCTTTTGAGTACTACGCCAGCTTTCTGCCGGCGGAAAAACGAAAGTTAACCAGAACCGGTATCAGCATCCACACATTGAACTACTGGGCCTCTGAATTCTCTCCATGGATCGGGGAAAGCCGAACAGTACTTGCCCATTTTCATCCTATGAATGTGCAGCGTATCTATGTCCGCTTGCCAGACGGCCGGATCATTGTTGCCAGCGCAACTCAACCGGATGTTCAGGGAGTGTGTTTGTCAGATTTGCGTCAACGCAAGGGGGCTTTGCGCACTATCGCCAAGGATCCTGTGCTGGAGAGGGCTTCTGCCGAGGGATGGAAGCGCAACCAAGAGCGGCTTGAGGCTGCTCAGAAGGCGTCGCGCAAGGCGAAAAGCAATGGCGACAGCGGCGACGATTCATTACCGCCGGATTACGCACCCCCGCCGTCACCCAGACCCTTGCCCATACTACCGCAGGTGACTAGGCAGCCGTTCGTTGTTCTCATCAACGACTAGGAAAATTTCTATGACATTCGAAAACCTTCAAAGCCATGAACCGTCTCTGGTATGCCCCACCCCGGATATTAACCCTGAGATCCCTTTGGACTGCCCAGCCACACAGTCTGCTGCCGATCCGGATCCCCAGAATGCTTGTGCTAGCCCAATGCCGGATGGAGGTAGGTTCGGAGAGCATCTTGACCCCCGTGTTCGGCCAACTCTGGGTGAGTCCAGAGCGACGCGTATCAACAAGATCATGGCGGATCTCGTGATCATATATCCGGCACTGGATACCCTGTACAACGAAGCACGTTGGCTCATTATGGAACAGCGGGGTAGCCGAGCCCGCGGCATCTTTATCTGTGGCAATAACGGTAGCGGGAAAACGTCAATTCTGAAGACCTTGTGCCGGGAGTTTCCCCTTGAGGCGCTGCAGCTCAATAACACTCATCAGCGACGTGTTCTGGCGGTCAGCATGTCGGGTGTGCGCACGACCAAGGCTATGCTGAACCGCATCCTCGTTGC
>JBOICJ010000395.1:0-2541 GCA_050740035.1 Stenotrophobium sp.
CCTTTCGGCACCGGCATTCTGGTGACGGGCGCGCAGGGCACGCATGTCCTGAAGCAAATCCAGTAAGTGGCTGCTAGACAAAATAAGGGGAGAAACAACGATGAGCGATTTGGATACTAGCGAAGCCAAGCTGGGCGTGGCCCACAAGATCCTCAGGACGCTGGAACCGCTGATCTACGCAAAGCGCTGGCTGACGATGGGCATTCTCGTCGTCATCACCGTTTTCCTGTTTGCGGAAATGCTGCTGATCAAGACCGATGCCGGATTCGACAAGTCGATTCCGCTCGAGCATCCGTACATGAAGGTGCTCAAGCAGTACATGGCCGATTTCGGCGGTGCCAACACGGTGCTGGTCGCGCTGATCCAGAAAAACGGCAACATCTATAACGAAAAATTCCTCACCGAGTTGAAGCAGGCCACCGACGAGGTGTTCTTCCTGCCCGGCGTCGATCGCTCGCGCGTGTCCTCGCTGTTTACGCCCGACGTGCGTTACATCGAAGTGGTGGAAGGCGGTTTCAAGGGTGGCAACGTCATTCCGTCGGACTACTCGCCGACGCCGGAGATGTTCCAGACCATCCGCGACCATGTCAGCAAGGCTGAAATCATCGGCCGCTTGACCACCAAGGACCAGCGCGGCGCGATGATTTTCTCGGAGCTGCTGGAAACCGATCCCGTCACCGGCGCCAGGCTGGATTACGGCAAGGTCGCCAACATGCTGGAAGACCGTGTGCGCGGGCGCTTTACCCACAAGGACAAATATCTTTATACGCTCAAGTCCGACTACACCAGTCCAGACGGCAAGTACAAGTTCAAGGCTGGCCAGCAGATTGCCGACGGCTTTACCAACTACGGCTGGAAGCTGCGTTTCCACTCATTTGACGCGACCCAGCAGGATCCGATCACCAACCAGACGGTCATCATTCCGATCGAGGGCGACCTGGTCAACGTCAAGGAAGTCGTCAATCCGCAGTACAACCCCGATGTCGACGTCCACATCATCGGTTTTGCCAAGGTAGTCGGCGATGTCATCGACGCCACGCTGCAAGTCGTGGTGTTCTTCCTCGTCACCCTGATCATGACGATGATCCTGCTGTGGCTCTACGTCGGCTCGTTCAAGCTCGCGGTGTTGCCACTGATCTGTTCGATCGTGGCGGTGATCTGGGAGTTCGGCCTGCTGCGACTGCTCGGCTACGGGCTCGACCCGTTCGCCATTCTGGTGCCATTCCTGATTCTCGCGGTATCGGTGTCGCACGGCGTGCAGTACGTCAACGCCTGGGTCGGTGAGGTGGCCGAGAACGGTCGCAACAGCTTCGACGCCTCGCTGTTCACCTGGCGCCGTCTGGCGATCTACGGGACCATGGCGATCATGACCGACGTCGTCGGCTTCGGTACGATCTACCTGATCCCGATCGACATCATTCGCGAGATGTCGATCAACGCCTCGCTGGGCATGGCGGCGATCATCATCACCAACAAGATCATGATGCCGATCATGCTGACCTGGGTGGATGTCGGCGATCCCAAGGCCTTCGCCGAAAAGCAGACGCGGCGCGACGCGGTATTCGATCCGGTATGGCGGCTGCTCTCGGGCATGGTCAAGCCGGCGCCGGCGATCATCACCCTGCTGATCTGTTCCATCCTGCTCGGCTGGAGTCTGTGGAAAGGGCAGGAATTGCAGGTCGGCGACAGCCAGTCGGGCGTGCCGGAATTGCTGCCGGATTCGCGCTTCAACAAGGACTTCCGTGCGGTCACGGCAAATTTCGCCATCGGCGTCGACATCTTCAAGGTCATCGCCGAAATGGACCCGGAATCCTGCGTCAAATACACCAACATGGAGCAAGTCGATCGCTTCGCCTGGCACATGACCAACACGCCGGGCGTCGCTTCGACCCTGTCGTTGCCGCAGATGGGCAAGGTCGTGAACTCGGCGTTCTCCGAGGCCTCGCCCAAGTTCTTCATCCTGCCGCGCAACAAGTACGCGATCGTGCAGGCGATCACGCCGATTCCGCCTTCATCCGGCTTGCTGAATCCCGATTGCTCGGCGCTGGCGGTGTTCGTCTTCACCAAGGACCATACGGCGGCGACGATCGAGCGCATCGTCGACAAGGTCAACGCGTTCAACAAGAGCAACGGTGAGGAGTACTACAAGTCGCACACCGATGTCGATCCCAAGTACTGCGCCGACAAGACTGCGGCATTGCGCCATGTCGGCAGCACCGACAGCCGGCTGGAAAAAGTCAGCGAAAATTTGCGCAAGAAGCATCCGGGTATTTCCGATGACAAGCTTGCGGCCAATTCCGAGGTCAAGTCGCTGACCAAGCAGCACGATGATGCCGAGACCAAGCTCAAGAGCTTCGACCGAGCGTGTCCGGTCAACTTTGCGATGGCCTCCGGCAACGTCGGCGTCATGGCGGCGACCAACCAGGAAGTGCATCGCCTGGAGAAGCTGACGCTGCTCTACGTCTACATCGCCATCGTGGTCTGCGTCTATCTGTCGTTCTTCGAGTGGGAGAGCATCCTCTGCATCATGCTGCCGTTGAG
>JBOICJ010000396.1:0-3921 GCA_050740035.1 Stenotrophobium sp.
CAGCAGCGCGACCCAGCGTGGGAACTTGATTCCCATGACGCGCTCGCCCAGCCAGCACAGCAGGCCGCCAATGAAAGGAAGCAGAATCAGCCAGACCAGAATCATAGGAAGACCACCACGGCGATGACCAGACACGCGCCGACGCCCATGGCCCCTGCGTACCAGCGCAGTTGTCCGTTCTGGGTCGAGGACAGGAAGCGATTCACGCGATGGAACGCCACCGGAATCCGGCCGACCAGCAGATCGATGGCGTCATCGCGGTTGACCCGCACGAACCAAAGGTAGGGGCGCACGAACAGCAGGTCGTAGAGCCAGTCGAAGCCCCACGCCGAACGCCAGTAGCGGAACAGCAGATCGCCGATGGCGGAGGCCTTGAGCAAAGCAGCGAGTGCGCGATTGCGATGGAACAGGAACCAGGCGACGGCGATGCCGGCGAGCGATACCGCCACCGAGGCCAGCTGCAACGGATGCTCCAACTGCTGCATGGCGGCGGAGATATGGGCTTCGGGCAATACACTGTTCAGCGGCAGATGAATCAGGCCGCCGACCAGCGATAGCCCCGCCAGCAGGATCAGCGGCAGGCCGTGATCCAGCCCATGCGGGGCATGCGCATGACCCTGCGCCTCGCCGAAGAAGGCGATGAAGATCAGGCGGAAGGTGTAGATGCCGGTCAGGAATGCGCCGAACAAACCCGTGTAGTAGAGCCCGGCGTGGCCGTTGGCATAGGCCTCGAACAGGATTTCATCCTTGCTGAAGAATCCGGCGGTGCCCGGAAACGCCACCAGCGCCAGACTACCAATCAGAAAGGTCCAGAAGGTCAGCGGAATCTGCTTGCGCAGCCCGCCCATCTTGAAAATGTCCTGTTCGTGATGCATCGCCAGAATCACCGAGCCTGCGGCAAGGAACAGCAGGGCCTTGAAGAAGGCGTGCGTCATCAGATGGAAAATCGCCGGCTGCCACGCACCTGCGCCCAGCGCCAGGAACATGTAGCCGATCTGCGACATGGTCGAGTACGCGAGGATTTTCTTGATGTCGCTCTGCGTCAGCGCCGTGAACCCGGCCAGCACCAGCGTGATGCCGCCGACCCAGCCGACGCATTCCAGCGTGAACGGCGACAGTTCGAACAGCACATGCGTGCGCGCAATCAGGTAAACGCCGGCGGTGACCATGGTCGCGGCATGGATCAACGCGCTGACCGGAGTCGGACCGGCCATGGCATCCGGCAACCAGGTCTGCAACGGCAGCTGTGCCGACTTGCCCACCGCGCCACCAAGCAGGAGCAGCGTCGCGATCGTCAGAATTCCGGACCCCTGCGGCCAGACGGTCCGTGCGTGCTGCATCAAATCCTGAATGTTGAGCGTGCCCAGTTCATGAAACAGGATGAACAGGCCGATCGCCATGAACGTGTCGCCGACGCGCGTGACGACGAAGGCTTTGCGTGCGGCCAGACCATTGGCGACGTCCTTGTACCAGAAGCCGATCAGCAGGTAGGACGACAGGCCCACGCCCTCCCAGCCGAAATACAGGAACAGCAGATTGTCGCCCAGCACCAGGAACAGCATGCTGGCGATGAACAGATTCATATACGAGAAGAAACGCGGATAACCCTCGTCGCCGCGCATGTACCACGAGGCAAACAGGTGAATCAGGAAGCCGATGCCGGTGATCACCGACATCATCACCAGCGACAGCGCGTCCACCCGCAGCGAGAACTGCGGCGTGAAGCCGCCGACATTCATCCAGGTCCACAGCAGTTGCGTGTAGGCGCCGCCTTCGGGAGGATGGCTGAGGAACCGCACGCCGATCCAGAACGTCAGCAACGCCGACAGGCCGACCGTGCCGACGCCAATGACCGCAGCGGTGTTTTCGTTGATGCGCCCGCGCACGAAGGCCAGCGACACGAACCCGGCCAGCGGCAGGATGAACACCAGCGGCAGCAGGTGCAGAGGCAGGTCGCTCATCCCTTCATCTCCGCGGCGGCATCCAGGTCCAGCGTGCGGAAACGCTTGTGCAGTTGCAGCACCAGAGCCAGGCCGATGCTGGCCTCGGCGGCGGCCAGGGTGATAATCAGCGTGAACATGATCTGGCCATCGGCCTGTTGCCAGCGGCTGCCGGCGACGATAAACGCGAGTGCCGCACTGTTCATCATGATTTCGATGCACATCAACACGAAGATGATGTTGCGCCGGACCATCACGCCGAGCAGGCCGAGCGAAAACAGCGCAGCGGCCAGCAGCAGGCCGTGTTCCATTGGAATTCCAGCGACGGCATTCATGGCGTGGTCGTTCCCTTAATCATGTTTGCCCAGGTGATAGGCCGCGACCAACGCCGCAAGCAACAGCATCGAAGCCAGTTCGACCGCCAGCAGATACGGGCCGTACAAGGCTGCGCCAACCGCTTGCGCGCCGACCTCGCTCAGACCGGCGGCATGATGCGCAGACGGCACCAGCACGCTCATCAATTCCACCAGCAACAGCAGCGACAGCAACGTCGGCCCGATCCAGACCTTTGGCGCCAACCAGAGTTTTTCCTGCTCGACGTCGGCGTGGCCGAGATTGAGCATCATGATCACGAACACGAACAGCACCATGATCGCACCGGCGTAGACGATCACTTCGAGCGCACCGGCAAACGGCGCACCAAGCGTGAAAAATATTGCGGCAACCGACAGCAGCGACACCACCAGATATAACAAGGCGTGGACCGGGTTGGTGCCGATCACCACCGACACCGTCGAATACACGGCGACGAATGCGGCAATGTAGAAACAGATTTCCATACGGCTCGCGACTCCCCTTACGGCAGCAGACTTTTTACGTCCACCGGCTGCGCTTCGTTCTGCGCTGCGCCTTTCGGCTTGCCGGCGATGGCCATGCCGGCGACTCGGTAGAAGTTGTAATCGTGATACTTGCCGGTACCGCTGATCAGCAGGTCTTCCTTCTCGTAGACCAGATTCTGACGGTTGTACTCGCACATCTCGAAATCCGGTGTCAGCTGGATCGCGTTGGTCGGACAGGCCTCTTCGCAGAGTCCGCAGAAGATGCAGCGCGAAAAATTAATGCGAAAGAATTCCGGATACCAGCGGCCGTCGTCCTTCTCGGCTTTCTGCAGGGAGATGCAGGCGACCGGACAGGCCACTGCGCAGAGATTGCAGGCGACGCAGCGCTCTTCGCCATCGGGGTCGCGCGTCAGCACGATGCGACCGCGATAGCGTGGCGGCAGATACGGCATCACCTCGGGATAGAGAATGGTGTCGCGCCTGCGGAACGTGTGCATGAAAATCATGAACAGGCTGCGCAGCTGGGTGTAGACGCCCTTGAGGATATTCATGCTCAGGCCCCTCCCACGGCCGGGCCGACTTTCCACAGCACAATGGCCGCGGTCACCAGCATGTTGAGCAGCGCCAGCGGCAGGCAGACTTTCCAGCCGGCGGCCATCATCTGGTCATAGCGCGGCCGCGGCAGTGCAGCACGCAGCAGGATGAAGAACGCCATGAAGAACAGCGTCTTCAGACAAAACCAGACCAGCGGCGGCAGCAGAGGCCCGTTCCAGCCGCCGAAGAACAGCGTCACGATCAAGGCCGAGACCAGCACGATGCCGACGTATTCGCCAACGAAGAACATGCCGAACTTCATGCTCGAATATTCGGTGTGGTAGCCGGCGGCCAGCTCGGACTCCGCCTCGGGCAGGTCGAACGGCGTACGATGCGTCACCGCGATTCCCGCCAACGCAAACACGCAGAACCCCAGGAACTGCGGCACGATGAACCAGCAGTCCTGCTGCGCATTGACGATGTCACGCAGGTTGAATGAACCCGAGAGCATCACCACGCCCATCAGCGAGATGCCCATGAACACTTCGTAGCAGATCATCTGCGCGGACGAGCGCAGGCCGCCGATCAGCGCGTACTTGCTGTTGGAC
>JBOICJ010000397.1:0-4507 GCA_050740035.1 Stenotrophobium sp.
GGCCTACCGTTGGTCCGCAGAATCCTACCATTCGTCGGCAATAGCGCCTGCTGAATCGAGGCATCGGCACTAATCCCGGATGATGCGTATACATCTGTCTGTAAAAGACGAGGCACTGTGTTTTGCGCAACACGAACTTCAAAGGGATATTGAACTTTTCTTGCACTAGCATAGGCCAAGGTCGGCTGTGTACACGCACGCACGACGGATTCACCCTGCTGGAAATGATGGTCACCGTCACCATCGCCGGCGTGCTGGCTGCCATTGCGATTCCCAGCTTTACAACCACAGTCCGGAACAATCGCATGGCTGCGGTCACCAATGAATTGACCACTGCCCTGACGCTGGCGCGCACAGAAGCGATCAAGCGCAGCACGCAGGTTATTGTCTGTCGTAGCGCCAATGCAACCGCAGCGACTCCCACTTGCGTCCCGTCTGGCGGAGGAGGCTGGGAGGTCGGCTGGGTCGTCTATGCTGACGTCGACAATAGCGGATCCTTTAATACCGGGGATCTGGTGATTAACCGGCACGATGCAATTCCCGGAGGGATCACAATCACAGGTAGCAACAATGTAGTGAACCGGGTGATATTCAGGCCCCAGGGCATCGTAACCCAGGGCAGTTTTGGCTCTTTTGACTTCGAGGATGGGCGACCGGCACCTGACGGGTCGCAGCTCTTGTGCTTGCCCGTCACCGGACGGGCGCGGCTGGCCGTACCTGCCAGTGACGGAACGCTGTCATGCACATGAGCCCACGAGTCATGCAAGGTTTCACCATGGTCGAGGTGCTGGTTGCCTTGGTGATATTGTCAATCGGCTTGCTCGGTGTCGCAGGCTTGCAGCTATCGGGTGTGCGCGACACCCAGGATTCGTATTTCCGCAGCCAGGCCACGATTGCCATGAATGATCTGGCTGAGCGTATCTATGCCAATGTTCCTGCGGCTCAGGCCGCCGAATACGGTGGCTATGATTCTTCAGTCATTGATTGCGGCACCGCGCCGGCCAAGATTTGCGCGCGCGAGACGACCACCGGAACAATCCCGCCGATTTGCAGTTCTGCGGAAATGGCGACCTATGATGAATTTGTCGCCAGTTGTGGTATGCCCAATGGCGCTGGACGCAGCGGCGGCATTGCCGATCTGGTTCCTCAGGGCAAGCTACTCACGACGTGTCTGGACCGCACTGGAGCAGTGGATGCCACTTGTGCGGTGGGTGATGGTATCCGCATCACCGTCCAGTGGAATGAGCGTCAAGCCAAGGAACAGGGCGGAGCTATTGTGGCCCAGTCGATGGACATGGTGATTCAGCCATGAGCGCGCGTCATCAGGTGGGTCTGACATTGATCGAACTGATGCTGGCCCTGCTCATCGGGCTGATCATCATTGCAGGTGTTGGCGAGGTATTTCTGGCAGGCAGAGCGTCTTACAACGTGCAGCAGCGTCTAGGCGATTTGCAGGAGAACGGACGGTTTGCATTGCTGTTCCTGCAGCGCGATATCCGTCAGGCGGGTTTTCCAAAGAATGCAATCCCCACGATCGATGTATTCAGCACGGGGCTGGCAACGCCTTTGACCAAGGATGGTGGCGGCAATGCCTCGGACCAGATATCCATCAGCTATCAGGCGGATGCGACGGGCATCGGGCCCACCACGGATTGCCTCGGGCAGACGCCGCCGGTGGCCACCCCGACGATGATCACCAACACCTATTTCATCGACACCACCAAGACCCGCGCCAAGGGCCAGGCTTTGGGGCGTCTGATGTGCCGTGGCAATGGCAATGCACAGGCCCAGCCTCTGGTCGACGGCATCGAAAACATGCAAATCCAGTACGGCGAGGATTTTGATGATGGCACCGCCAATCCCGTTCCCGCCGGTTATGGTTATGCCGACCGGTATGTTCGTGCCGATGAAGTCGTCAACTGGAACAATGTTGTGTCGGTGCGGGTTGCTGTGCTGGCCAGCACCATTGACAGCGTGATTGGCGATGATCCAAGCCTCACGCCGACCTATCACTTGCTTGATGTAGTGAGCGACGCGCTGCCGGGACAAGTTCGTGCGCGCGTATTCACAACCACTGTGTCGATCCGTAATCGCACCCCATGACACATTTCATGAACAAGCTTTCAAGGCCCGCTTGCGCACAGCAGGGCGCCGCGCTGATGATTGGATTGATGCTGTTGCTGGTGTTGACCATCCTCGGTATTGCCGCGATACGCGGGACCACCACGCAGGAGCGCATGTCAGCCAACAGCCAGCAATACGCTACAACTTTTCAGGCGACTGAGTCTGCGATCCGCACAGTGATGGGATATCTCAGAGGACAGATTCTGCCGCCCGCGAGCATGACGCAAAGCATATTGATTACTGCACTCAATAATGGGACGGCGCCCACAGCCACCCAATTGAATGCGACGGCGATTCAAGCAGACACTGATAGTGCCAATGATGTGACAGCCACTGCAACGACGATCTATACCGGTACCGCGCCTTTGAGCGGATTCCGCATGGTGGTCGAGAGCGGGTCGTATGTGGGCTATCAATTCACGATTAATTCGACCGGCAACCAAACAGGCTCAAACGCAACTGCGCATCACCTGCAGGGCGTCTCTCGAGTTGGGCCAAAACCATAAGGTATGCGAGGCAGGAATATGAAAATCATGAACGGATTTTTCAATCGCAGCCAGTTGCTGGCTGCGACGACGTTATTGGTATTGAGCGCAGGATTGTCGGTACCAGCCGCTGTGCGTGCCGATGACACGGAAGTGTTCTTCCCGCCGGTACAGGTTACCGGTACCACGACGGCATCGAACCCGAACGTGATGTTCATCATCGATACCTCTGGGTCCATGGCGGGTACCGATGGCTTTCCAAACCTGCCGGATGGCACTCCGCAGACGCGCATAAAGCGCGTACAGATCGCTTTCGCCCAACTGATGGCGCAATTGGGGCCAAACATCAACATAGGCCTGATGCGGTTTTCCAGCTTTCAGGGCGGCCCGGTAATTTTTCCGGTATCGCCGATCGATGCACCGGTATCCAGTGTCATCGGCGGAACTTCACTGCAAAATCTGAGCTATACCGATAACGGCGTCGAGGCTTCAGAGGCGGAAGAAAATATTAGCAGCAGCAGCGTGTCATTCCCAAGCAATGCCTTGAGATTGGGCACAGACGCCGATCGAATCTATCTGCAAGGTAACAATCAGGATGAAGCGGAGGAATGGCCTAATCCATCGCGTTCATCGTCACGTGGCTTCGTTGATGCCGCTTCCAGTGCCACGGGTAGTCGCTGCAGCGCTGATCTCGATCTGAATTACGACAACTCTTCCAACTACTGTACAGGCAGAAGCGTTACGCCTAGGGCGCAGATCATAGGGCTGAGGTTTCCAAACATCGATATCCCTGCCGATGCCAAGATTGCGGGTGCTGGCCTGACGGTGACTGACGACGGCAATAATTCAAATGCGAGCAGTCTTAATGTCGACGGTGAAGCCGCAGTCAATTCCGCATCATTTTCACCCTGTAGCTCCTGTGGAAGTGTTTCGGGAAGAGCAACCACATCATCTGCAGTTCAGGTGCCCTGGAATATTCCAAATAGCGGTACCCAGGGGGCGACTTTCATCAGCCCTGACCTGTCGGGCATCGTGCAGCAGATCATCACGACCAGTGTCGGTGGCACGAACTGGGTCAAGGGCAATCCGGTGACCTTGCTGATTTCAAATTCAGCTGCGGGCAGCTCTAACGACCGCTCGGTATACGGCATTAATGGCGCCATCAGTACGGATGCACAGCCCAAACTCGGCATTGCCTGGGGTGCTGGTGCCAGTGGAGTGGGACCCAACCCGCTGCTGACAGCAGTGCGCTTTGAGCATATTCAGGTGCCGCAAGGCGTGACCATCAAGGCGGCGACCATTGAATTTCATGCAGCTCAGATTGCTGACAGCCGGCCGTTGACGGTGAATATCACGGCGGAAAATGCCGATGATTCGGCTGGCTTCGTCGCAAGCTCAGGCAATATTTCGTCCCGTCCAGACACTAGTGCGGTGAGTTGGGCGATCGATCCTTGGACGACCCCCGGTGATTCCTACAGCACGCCGGATATTTCCTCGGCGCTGAATAGTGTCGTGAGCCGGACGGGCTGGTGTGGCGACAATGACCTCACGGTGAAATTTACTTACGTCAGCGGCACAGGGTCTCGTGCCGCAGTGACCAATGCCATGGATCCCACTTTGGCGCCGATACTGCATCTCACATTGGACCCCAATGATCCAAAGATGAATACCGGCTGTCAGAAATCGTCATTCATCCAGCAGGTATCCGCATCCAGTGATGATGCCAATGAACGAGTCAGCTCTGGATCGGTCACCACAACTTCCTCCTATAACTATCTGGGCAATGACACCAATAATCGCGCTCAGGAACTGGGGCTGCGTTTTGAAAACGTCAACATTCCCAAGAATGCCACTATTACCGACGCGTATATCGATTTCACTGCCCAGGGCAGCAATAC
>JBOICJ010000398.1:0-3884 GCA_050740035.1 Stenotrophobium sp.
ACTTTACCGGGCTGACGGCAATGGTAGCATTCGGGCTTCCATAAACCACTGAGTCCCGACTCATGGCAAAAACGCTATTCGAGAAAATAATAGACCGCGATCTGCCGGCCAATATCGTCTACGAGGACGATCAGTGCGTCGCGTTCAAGGACATCAATCCTGGCGCGCCGGTGCACGTGCTGCTGGTGCCGCGCAAACCGATGCCGCGCCTGTGCGACGCCACCCTGGAAGACCAGGCCCTGCTCGGACACCTGATGCTTACCGCCAACAAGATCGCCGAGCAATCCGGTTGCGGCGAAGCCTTCCGCGTCGTCGTCAATAACGGCGCGGCGGCGGGACAGTCGGTGTTTCACCTGCACCTGCATATTCTTGGCGGGCGACCGCTGAAGTGGCCGCCGGGGTGAGGCGGGCCACGCAATTAACGCCCAATTGTTGTTAGCCCTCAAGAGAGTTCTATGACCCTCGTTCAGAAACTGGTCATTCTTTCCTGTTTTGTCCCAAGCGCTGTCTTCGCCGCAGAAACGGCCACCTTGTGCAAGGCGAATGAGACCAACTACTTCTCTTGCAAAATCAAGAACAGCAGCAAGACCGTTTCCCTTTGCGGTTCCGACGAATCTAAGACGGGCCCTTGGCTTCAATACCGCTTCGGGACAGTTTCAAAGCTGGAGTTGGTATATCCAACAACCAAAAATGGCTCGCTGAAAAAATTTGAAGGGGAGTCTCATCACTCAGCGGAGGGAGGAGACAACACTATTAGCTTTATCAATGGGGGTGTACGCTACAGCGTGGTCTACTTAGACGCAGACTCAACTTTTTACGGCGTCTGGGTCGCGCGCTCAGCCCATGATTCCGTTGAGTTCCCATGCGAAGAAAAACCTGACCTCAGCGCTTTCTTCCCTCTTGAGAGCAATCTTGAATAGACAGCCCGTAGCCCGTAGGGCGGAATAGCGAAGCGTATTCCGCCTTCCGCGATTGGCGGATTACGGCCTGCGGCCTAATCCGCCCTACTGCGCTGATCTAAATTTACACAGGGACAATTATTAACCGGGGGAAAAATATGGAACTAGAAATTACTTGGGGAAGAGCAATTCGTATTTGGTGGTCATATTTTTGGCGCAATCTCATCGCTATTCTGGCTGCAGTTATTGTTGGTGGAGTCATCGGGGGCATTCTCGGTGCCATCATGGGCACAGCCGGCGCGTCGATGAAAACCATTCAAATGGTATCTATGCCTATCGGGTTAATTCTTGGCCTCGGAATTTCCGTGATACCAATGAAGATGATCTTAGGCAAAGATTTTGGTGAGTTTCGTCTCGCCTTAGTACAAAAGCAGCAGTGATGCCCAACCATGCACTCCAATGGGACGTCCACGCTTTGCGTGGCCGCCCCTAAACCTAGGCGTTAAGCCTGCACCGACATATGCACACGCTCGGAGCATTCGCGATCATTTTCGATGAAAAATCGCAGGTCCTGCTCTGCCATCGAACGGACAAAGATCTGTGGAATCTACCTGGCGGTCGTGTGGAAATCGGAGAATCGCCTTGGGGCGCCGTGATCCGAGAGGTCCACGAAGAAGTTGGTCTGGAGATTCGCGTTGAGCGACTGCTTGGCGTCTATTCAGTTCCTGAACGCCGAGACCTTGTGTTCAACTTTCTTTGCATGAAAACCGGCGGCACACTCACATGTAGCGCCGAAGCTGATGAAATCGGGTGGTTTAAGCAAAACAGTCTTCCTGCCAACACGGTTCAGCGTCACATCGAGAGAATAAATGACGCATACAGCGGCAACGCTGCTGTGTTCACTCGTACGCAGGCCTAGCCCGTAGCCCGTAGGGCGGAATAGCGAAGCGTATTCCGCCTTCCGCGAGTGGCGGGTTACGCGCCTGCGGCGCTAACCCGCCCTACATTTACGGCTGTGCAAGTCACCCGCTATCGCCTTTTAGTTCTTTGGTGAAGTTATTATTTATTGATTTTTATAAATATAAATCAATATAAAATAACAATCTACTCATGGAAAACCATCACAGCGGGTGACGTTACTTACGGCGTTTCTGCTTGCTCCCGGGCATCGCCGGTACCAGCAACTGCGCATCGACACGCGACTGGAACCAACTGACGCGCCAATCCAGATGCGGCCCGGTGGCGCGGCCGCTCATGCCGCTTTCGGCGATGATCTGGCCCTGTTTCACCACGTCGCCGAGTTTCACGCGCAGCTTCGACAGATGCAGGAAAGTCGAAGCGACGCCGTGGCCGTGATCGATCATCAATGTACCGCCGGTGTAGTACATGTCCTTCGCCGCCAGCGTGACAACGCCGTCTGCCGGCGCCCGCACAGGCGTGCCAATCGGCACCGCAACATCGACGCCGTAATGCGGTTGCCGTGGCTCGCCATTGAGAATGCGCTGGCTGCCGAACACACCGGAGATGCGGCCTTCGGCGGGCCAGATGAACGCCTGCGTAAATCCTTCCAGGTCGCTGTCGTGGTCGCGCGCTTCGCGTGCCTCGCGCTGGTCGTTTTCGATGCGGGCGGTCAGCGCGGCCGGCGGTGTCACCATCTTTGGCGGCAGACCATTGATACGTGCAATTTTGTAATCGCGCCGCGCCACTTGATAGTGCAACACTTGCGGTGCAGCCGCGCCGGGCGGCTGTATCTTCAGTTCCGCTTCGGCAGGCGCGTCACGGTCTAACCCGAATACAAACTCGCCCTGCGCATCCAGCCTGAGCTTGCGGCCGTTGAACCAGACCTGCGCCTCGGGATCGGTCTTGCCGCGCAGCAGACTGCCCTGCTGCCACTGCCCGCTTAAAAGCTGGAATGGCGCGGCCACATCCACGCCATCCGCCGAAGCGATGAAGCACGGCAATACCATCAGCGTGACGCACAGCGCAGCCATCATGCGGCGCACGTTCATGCCTGCTTCAGCGATGCCACGGCCTCAGCCAGCGGCAACGTTTGCTGACGCTCCTCGCCGAGGCGGCGCAGCGTCACGGTTTTTTCTTCGGCTTCCTTGCGGCCGACGACGACGATCACCGGAACTTTTTGCACGCTGTGTTCGCGGATCTTGTAGTTGATTTTCTCGTTGCGCAGGTCGGTGTTGACGCGCAGGCCGGCATCCTTGAGCACATCGCAGACTTCCTGCGCATAGGCATCGGCATCCGACACGATCGGTGCCACCACCGCCTGCACCGGCGCCAGCCACAACGGCAGCGCGCCGGCGTGATGCTCGATCAGGATGCCGATGAAGCGTTCCATCGAACCGACGATGGCACGATGCAGCATCACCGGATGCTGGCGCTGCGAATTCTCATCGACGTACTCCGCGCCGAGCCGCTCGGGCATCATGAAATCGACCTGCATGGTGCCGACCTGCCAGGCGCGGCCGATGCAATCCTTGAGGTGGTACTCGACCTTCGGCCCGTAAAACGCACCCTCGCCCGGCAGTTCTTCCCAGGCAATCCCGGCTGCGCGCAACGCGCAACGCAAGGCTTCTTCCGAGCGATCCCAGACTTCATCGGAACCGATGCGCTTGTCTGGACGCAGCGCGATCTTGATCGAAATCTCGTGAAACCCGAAGTCGTCGTAAACCTTCATCGCCTGCGTGTGGAACGCGGTGACTTCCGCTTCGATCTGCTCCGGCGTGCAGAAGATATGGCCGTCGTCCTGGGTGAACGCACGCACGCGCATGATGCCGTGCAGCGCGCCCGAAGGCTCATTGCGATGGCAGCCACCGAACTCAGCGTAGCGGATCGGCAGGTCGCGGTAACTATGCAAACCGGCGTTGTAAATCTGCACATGGCCGGGACAGTTCATCGGCTTGATCGCGTAAGTGCGCTTCTCCGACTCGGTGAAGAACATGTTCTCTTTGTAGTTATCCCAGTGGCCACTTT
>JBOICJ010000399.1:0-13571 GCA_050740035.1 Stenotrophobium sp.
GCCTCGATGAAGCCGAAGTGTTCAATATGTACCGCGAAATCCCGTCGATCCACGACAAGGCAGCATGGAGCATTCCGTACACGCAGAGCCTCGCCGACCCTGACTTCCACACCGGCACCCCGGAAATGGATCAGCGCCTGTTGCGCGACCTCATCGCCTTCTACGTTGTGTTCGAAGGCCTGTTCTTCTACGTGGGCTTCGTGCAGCTGCTCAGCTTCAAGAAGCGCAACAAGATGGTCGGCGTTGCCGAGCAGATCGAATACATCATGCGCGATGAATCCATGCACATGAACTTCGGCATCGACGTCATCAACCAGATCAAGGTTGAAAACCCGCACCTGTGGACCGCGCAGTTCCAGCAGGAAATGCTCGACATGATTGCCGAAGCCACCGAACTGGAAATCCGCTACGCCCACGACACCATGCCCCGCGGTGTGCTCGGCCTCAACGCCAGCCAGTTCAACGAATACCTCAAGTTCGTCGCCAACCGCCGCTGCTCGCAGATCGGCCTCAAGCAGCTCTACCCCGGCGCGGAAAACCCGTTCCCGTGGATGAGCGAAGTCATGGACCTCAAGAAGGAAAAGAACTTCTTTGAGACGCGCGTGACGGAGTATCAGACGGGTGGTGCATTGAGTTGGGATTGATCTTCCCAATCGGCAAAAGCAAGGCGCGCCGACCTAGGCGCGCCTTTTTTTGGACTGGATAGTGAAAGATCTTTGACAATACAAGCCCACAAAGATCGGGCCACTAAATAACAACGAAAGGAGAAACCATGAAGATTGCCATGCTTCATTTGAGTGACGCACATATCCGCGTAGAAGGAAACAACCCTGCTCTGAAATTAGCCGACAAAATTGCTGGCACCATCTTCGAGGCATGTCGTCACGCTGACCTAACGCTCATTATATTTACCGGGGATATAGCAAACTCCGGAAGCGCTGCAGAATATGCTCTCGCAGAAGATTTCATACAGGCCATATGGGATTTGCTATCAGTAGAATCTAAAGGGCCTGTACATGTGGCCATTGTGCCCGGCAATCACGACTGCGCGTTAGAAACTCCCAACAAGACTCGTGAGGTTGCGCTTGAATATCTAGCCAAAACCCCTACAGATGCAGCGAATACAGATCTCGTGGAGACATGCGTTTCCGTCCAGAAAGATTTCATGAAATTTCGAAACCGAATCTGCACCCTCAAAACGATAGCAAGCACCCCTCTATGGATGGAATATAGCTGCATCATTGATGGAGCTGAGATTCGGATTTCAGCTGTAAATGCATCATGGGTGTCAAGAATGCATGAAGCTCCAGGCTCGTTAATTTTCCCGATTGCAGAGTTTACGGGGCTTTTAGACGCTCCCGTGCAATTACGTATTGCGCTAATGCACCACCCGTTAAATTGGTACTGCCAATACAGCTACCATCCATTTCGCAGTGCATTGATACAGCGCGCCGACTTAGTAATGTCGGGGCATGAGCACATTCCCAATACATATGTTGTTGATACAGGAGACAGCAAAACCATCTTGATAGAAGCAGGTGCCTTGCAGCCTCATAAAGCGACTGATCCAGCCTCATTCACTGTCATAGAGGCAGACACAACCTCCAATCTTCTTACAGAAAAAACATTTCAATTAAACCAGGAAACTGTGCAGTTAAAAGACGAGCGGCAGCACGCCCTTACCGCACATGGGGAAAGATCAACCTCGAAGCACCCACTAAAAAAAGAGCTTATTGCCACCATGCTAGATCCCGGGGGCAAATTTATTCACCCCCATAAGGAAAATATTTCCATCGATGATTTATTTATTGACCCGCACCTTCGCGAATCTGAAGGTGACCAATCTGATTCAGATGCACTATCTGCACTATCAATACTCAACAACCTCTCTGAAGAAAATAAATTCTTAATTTATGGAGAGGAAAAAGCAGGGAAGACAACTCTTTTATTAAAATATTTCCGCATCCTCCATGAGCGCGACTACGTCCCTTTATACCTTGCTGCAGACGACGTAAGTCTGCACAGCGCCGATGATATTCGCAAAGCAATAACTAAGCGATTTTCTGCTCAGTACGAAGATGGAGAGTCTGCCGCCAGCACTCCGAAAGCCAAGCTCGTCGTCTTTCTGGACGATATCGATCGAATTAAGGGGGCACAAGCAACGCTTGCGCGTGTATTTCAAGTCCTCAATGAAGGGTTTGGATTTATTTTTGCCGCAGCATCATCAAACTTCGAATACTCCGAACTTCTTTCTGCCGATGCCAGAACATCTTTAGCAGATTTTCACGGATACGAACTACAGCGCTTTGGCTACCAGTTACGCCTTCTATTAATTAAGAAATGGACGCAATGCGGGCAAATGTGCAATGCCCTAGAGCTCGACAGAAAAGTTCACCGTGTTGAAGAAACACTGAATGGTGTAGTAGGTAAGAATTTAGTGCCGTCGCTTCCAATCTTCCTGCTCATCCTGCTGCAAAGCATCGATGCAGGCGCCAGTACCGACATTCAAAATAGCGGCATCGCTGAGTACTATCGCTATCTCATAGCTAAAAGCCTAGGCGAAGTCGGGCTTAAAAAAGATGAATTAAGCGAATACAACAATTTTCTCTCTCAACTAGCATGGCTTTTAGTTTCTACTGACTTACAAGAGGCCGACGAAAACCGTCTGCGTTCATTCAATAAGATTTACGCAGACCGCTTTCACGAGATTGATCTAAGCAAGCGCCTAGATTTTCTTATCAGAGCAAGAATCTTAACCAAACGTGGTGACTGCTACTCATTCAGCTACCCGTACGCGTTGTATTTTTTTCTTGGCCAATATCTTGCAAAAAATCTAGCCGACGTACAGGTACAGAATGAGTTAAGAAAATGGTATGACTCCCTTCACAGAAGAGAGAGCGCAAATGCCATATTATTTTTATTTCACCATAGCAATGATGTCAGCGTTGTGAATGAGCTTCAGAAGATTATCCGTGGATGCCTACCCACAACTATTCCATTGGAATTTAATGGCGACATACGTTTTCTTAATACGCTAATTGAGAAAACTTCAAAACTAATAATACAAGAGCCGGATGTTGCCAAGAACCAGTTAACGCAAAGACGTATTTCTGATGAACTTGAACGTAAAGAGACCAATCCGACCAAGCACAAAAATGATCTCGATAAATTTACAGATCCAAAACAGAAAAAAGGAACGGATCTTTCAAACGAGATAGCGCTAACGATTAGAACGGCTAGCCTGCTAGGTCAGATTACAAAAAGCAATTACGGCTCTCTTGAGCGCCCGACAAAGCGGGCCATTATTGCCGAGGTCATTGACGGACCTCTACGCATCCTGAGATTCTTTATTGAAGAGTTTTCGAACAACCCGGAGCCATTTGTTTCTGAAGTAATACAAATTCTTAAAAATAAAGAGGCCACAATACCAACTGAAAAATTGGAAGGTTTTGCAAGGAAGGTAGCCTTTCAAGCATTTGGAGCAATTTGCACCGGCTTAATACTTCGTGCCGGACAAATTGTTAGTTCAGAAAAATTATCTGGGGACCTAGCCCAGGTTGTTGCTGAAAAGGGCACCAGCGGCTACTTGCTTGTTGAGGCTGCTTCACAATTCTCCAGACCAGGGCACCTTGATCTAGAGAAAATAAGAAAATTAAGTGCCTCTCTCAAAGAAAATCCCTTTGCTTTTGCTGTATTGCAATCGATTGGCGCATATCATATTTACATGTACGAGATGCGCGAAGATGAGAAACAGCGGCTTTGCGCTTTGCTCGATATTTCTCTGCAAAATGCGAATGCTCTCGATTTTAGAACGCGTAAAATGAAAGCCATGCGATAGGCCACAGCAAAGTAATCACTCGCTCTACTTCTAGACTCTGGAGACTAAAGGCTCTAACTCGATTTTGAGCGTTTTATGGGACCGCCAATTCGCATTGGCCTCCCAAAACCCCACACTGCGCCGGTACGCTTCACGATCCATCGCAACACCTGAACCGCCTTCGTCTACTCCGAGGGCGTTTCTCATCATGGTGATCGGCGCCATCGGGATTTCTTCAGGCTCTGCGGTGTACATGCAGCCGACGACGCCCCAATCGGCATCGATGGTCTCGCCTTCCTTCTGCATCTGCTCGCGGCTGTAGAGGATGACGACGAGGTAGTTTGCCACCGGCGGCTCCACGCCTTCAAACCAGCGCACCAGCACTGGTAGTTCGCTCTTTGATCTGGCTTCGTAAGCGGATCGCAGCAGGTGCCGGTTGTCGTCGGTGATCGGCACGGTGAGGCGGCGGCGCGTCGAGGTCCAGTTGCGATGGACGTGCAGTTTGCAGAACGGCGCGTAGCCGTCCAGCACTTTCAGCGGCGAATGTTCGTTGAGATGACGCTCGAAGGATTCTGGCGTCGCATCCTGGATGGCATTGCGGCGGCCATCCTTGGGAAAGAGGCGCGCGCGGGCGAAGGGCGTGAGGACGATGGACATAATTCAGTCAGACAGAAGATGAACACCTCACAGTGTCGGCCCCTTGGATTTTCCAATTGATGCATAAAGAAAATTAGGCGTCGAATACTACCGCGCGATGATACGAAAGAAAATCCGAATCAGGCTCTGCAAGTTTGCCCGGTAACTGAATCGCCTTTCCTTCGAATGGCGCGAAATTCTGCTCTAGCGCTGGCTGCGGGAAATAACTCTTTAGCCTCTTGCTCAAAATCACTCTGCATTTCTCATCCAGAGTGATAAGCCCAGAATCGAATGCCGCATCGTGAATACTAGACAAGCACAACCCATTACGTGGATTAAGCCGTTCAGTCGGGAAGTCGCTCCATGGCTTGATATGGCTGGCGACTAGAAAACGAGGAACATTGATGCCACTGATACAGCATCGGATTCCATAAGTGTTGAGTATCGTTTGCCTGAAGAATTGCTGACCACGGCGAGCTTTTACTACCACGCTAGCTTCCGTAGGTCCGGTTGGCGCTATGAGTTTTCTGCTGGGCTCAAGTCGTACCCTGTCACGGCGTAAAAAATCCAATTCAATGTTGTTATCTTGGGTAAAAAGATCGTGTAGCAACTGCTCACTTTCGGAGGCAAGCGTTTCTACCTGTCCTTGGAAACTATGCCACATCTCCTTGTCTAGCCTCGTGGCGCCAACTAATCCTTTAATACCTCGCGCTTGCTGCACGGGATCAAGCGAAGCGAAATTACAAAGCTTCATCGCTAAGCTACTTGGCGTGCGCCCCATTTTTCCTGCGACTTCAATGATGAGGGGATTTCCCTTATGCAATTTCCCAAACGGCAACTTGCAATACAGATTTAGCGCAATCAAAAAATGCTCGCGCGTCCACGGCACATTAGGCGACTTGACCATATGGGGAGTTTAGCCTGCGGCAGTAATATTAGGGCTTAAAACTGGAGGATCGCATGGATAATAATGAAGCTAATGTCGCAGACAAAATGACGCAGCAAGGATTCTGCATTTACATAGACACTGTCTGCGATGGTCCCATCCCTGTAGAACGAAAAGACGACGGCACACCCGTTGTTTATGGAACATATTTGCAAGCACAACGGGTGATCGCAGAAGACATGATTGATCGCTTACATGAATTCCTCGATGGTCAGAGAGACTTTGATGACGCTATAACGATTGAAGAACATATCGTGAAGGTCGATGTCATGCACGATGGCTCAATACGCGGCCAATATAGCTAAAGGCGCTGGGTTCGAATTGTTAATGTTCCATTGCGCACATCCACAGGTCGCATAGAGCATCACTTGGCAGTCAGGTCTTTCGGCGGGTCTTCAACAATCGTCACCTCGTTTATGAATTCTGCAATTTGCGCCATGAGGTCGGCGTGGCCCGGCAGCCGGCTCGATACGCCGGCGAGGATCTTGATATGGCCGATCCCGGGGTAGATCACCTCTTTTTCCTTGCCGCCGCGCTCGACGATGCGCTTGTATAGGTTGCAGGTATTTTTATTGATCGGCTGCGTATGCGGCCACTGATCTGCAGGTCCGAAGATCGTCTGCAGATCAGGATCGGTAATCGGCAGGCAGGTCAGTGCCAGTTGTTATCGGTAACCGGCACGGTAAGGCAGCGCGTCGATGTCCAGTTGCGATGCACGTGCAGTTTGCAGAATGGCGCGTAGCCATCCAGCACTTTCAGCGGCGGATGTTCGTTGAGATGGCGCTCGAAGGATTCCGGCGTGGCGTCCTGGATGGCATTGCGGCGGCCGTCCCTGGGGAACAGGCGCGCACGGGCGAAAGGCGTCAGGATGATGGACATGATTCGGTTAAAGCCGTTAAAGAAGCCGGGATCGAATATTATCCAATCGAGCGCCAAGCGCTGCGATACACCTGCAGTAAAACCATCAGAGCCAACACGGATCGGGAAATGCAAATGAGCAAGTTCAACGGCAGGAAAGTCCTCATCACCGGAGCCGGCAGCGGCATCGGCCGCGAAACCGCGCTGGCATTCGCGCGCACGGGCGCGCAGGTGATTGCGGTGGATATTGGCCAGTCCGGATTGGACGGAACCGCGAAGCTGATCGCGGCACTCGGTGGCGTGGCCGAGACGCATGTGGCGGATGTCAGCAGCGAGCCTGCGATGCGCGCGCTGGCAGACACGGTGCATGCCGCGCATGGCGCGCTCGATGTGCTGGTGAACAATGCGGGTATCGGCGCGTCCGGGCGCTTCCTCGAAACCGAGGTTGCCACCTGGGACCGCGTGCTGGCGGTGAACGTGCGCGGCGTGCTGCTGGGCTGCAAATTTTTCCTGCCGCCGATGGTGGCGCGCGGCAGCGGGCACGTGGTGAACACAGCGTCGATGGCCGGATATTTTCCGTCGCCCGATCTGCCGATCTATACCGCTTCGAAATACGCGGTGCTCGGATTCAGCGAGGCGCTGCGCACGGACCTGAAGAGCAAGGGCATCGGCGTCAGCGCAATCTGCCCGGGCATCATCAACACCAACATCGTCGCGACGACCATCGCGGAAGGCGCGTCCGCAAAATGGCAGGCCGGTGCCGTGGCGTTCTACAAGAAGCGCAACTACGAGCCGGAGAAAGTGGCGCGCGCGATTCTCAAGGCGGTGGCACACAACCGCGCGGTGGTGCCGGTGTCGCCGGAAGCGTGGTTCGGCTATTACCTCAAGCGCTTCATGCCGGGCCTGGCGCGGTCACTGGCCGGCAGCCCGCTGCCGTTCATGAAGCAGCAATGAATATCGCGCAGCCCCGACGCCACTAGCGCTTGATCGCCTGCGTCATCAGGTAGGACTGCCGCACACGGTTGTGCGTGAAGAACTGGTTGATCAACGCATCCAGTTCCGCACGATATTGAGCCAGTTTTTCAGGATTGCCCTGCAATGATTGCAACAGCTTGATCACCGGGCCGAGGGTCAACTCCACGGAAGCGCGGAAGTGCTGCGGACTCAAAGCCGGAATGCTCATCTCGTCGCGTTGAAAGCGCAGGTCGCGCACCGCCGTGCCCAGCCGCTGACGCACCACGCCCGTGTCGCCCCAGGCCGGCGGCGGCGCGGCACCGGGAGGCGGCGGCAGATAGGCGCTGGTGAGTGCGAACATGCGGCCGATCACCAGTTCCGGCGGCCAGGTCGAGAATGCGATGCGGCCGCCGGGCTTGAGCACGCGCAGCATCTCGGCCGTAGCGATCTCCGGACGCGGCGCGAACATGTGGCCGAACTGGCTCAGCACCACGTCGAAGCTGGCGTCGGCATAGGGCAGCGCCTCGGCATCGCCTTCCATGAACTCGATGTCGGCACCGATCACCGCGGCGTTGCGGCGTGCGTCGTCGAGCAGTGCGGGCGACAGGTCCAGTCCGCGCACGTGCGCACCACAGCGCGCGGCGGTGACAGCGACGACGCCGGTGCCGCAGGCGACATCCAGCACCGACTCGCCAGTGCTGACTTCGGCAAATTCGACAAGGCTGGCGGCGGCAGGCGTGGTGAATGCGGCCAGCGGCGAAAACAGTGCCCATGCCTCGCGCTGTACCGACTTGAATTGTGCGAACGGATCGGTGGCCATGATCATCTCCTGTCTGCGTTGATGATGCTGCGTATCCTACGCCCACAGGACTGCATGAATAAAGACCTCGAAACCACCCACCCGCTCCACCGGATCACTGAATAAATATTGTTATATATTATAATATAAATTATAGTTTTATTAATAATATATAACACACTAATGATTCAAACCTGTGAGAGCGGGTGCGGGTATTCTTCGCCAACTCTCCGCAAAACATATCTCCATGATGATCGACAGCCTCACCGTGACCGAAGCGCTCAGGCAGCGCATTTCCACTCGTGCGTTTCTGCCGAAACCCGTAGCGGAAAGCCTGGTGCACGAGATTCTCGATGCGGCGCGCCGGTCGCCGTCGGGCGGCAACCTGCAGCCGTGGAAGGTCATCGTGGTCGCCGGCGCGGCGCGGCAGGCGGTGATCGATCTGGCGAAAAATTATCCAGGCCTGTTTCCGGCCGAGGAAGGCGACCGGCCGATTTATCCCGCCAATCTGTGGGAGCCGTATCGCAGCCGCCGCTACAAGGTCGGCGAGGACATGTATGCACTGCTCGGCATTGCCCGCGACAACAAGGCTGCGCGGCTGACGCAACTGGCGCGCAACTTCGAATTCTTCGGCGCACCGGTGGGCGTGTTCTTCGTCATCGACACGCGCATGGGTCACGGCCAATGGGCGCACCTGGGTATGTTCATGCAGTCGCTGGCGCTGGCGGCAACCGAGCGCGGACTCGGCTCATGTTTCCAGGAATTCTGGGCGACGCTGCGCAAGACGCTCGGGACGCATTTCCAGCTCGGCGAACACGAGATGATCTACTGCGGCATGGCGCTGGGTTACGCCGACCCCTCGGCCCCGGTGAACCATCTGCGCAGCGAGCGTGCGGCAGTCGATGAGTTCGCGAGTTTCCGGTTTGACTGAACGCGACTAGCGGTTGCGCCTGACTGGACTCAAGCCGTACCACGGCACCACCGGCGCACCGCGTTGCAGATACTCGGCCGCGTCCTTGCGCCAGATTTTCAGGTACCGGTAAAACGGCACGCTCGGGTAGAGATGGTGAATCAGGTGGTAATTCTGGTAGAGAAAAATCCACTTGAGCACAGGTTCCGCGCCCTTGCGTACATTGGTCGCGGCGTAGGGATTGTGCCGCTGTTCGACTTGGTGAGGATGATGCGGCAGATAGTTGAACGCGAACGACAGCCAAAGGATCGCCAGCCGCGAAGGCACGATCCAATAAAGCAGCGCCTCCCTGAAATAGCCCAGCCAGGCGCATAGCGCGAAAACCGAGACGAGCAGCAGCACGCCGCCGACGATCTGCAAGCGTTCGCGCAGCGGGATGCCCGACCAGTCCTTGAGGATCAGATAGCCGTAGCGAAAGTCGGCGGTGGCCCACTGCAGCGGCAGCGTCCAGCGACCGGCGACGCCGATGCCGCTCCACAGATCGGGATCGTTGCCGCGCTCATTGGTATGCCGGTGATGCTTGAAGTGCGCATAACGAAATGCCGCGCCCACGCCCACCAGCCCCAGGAATGCGCCGGCAATATTGGTAACCAACGCGTTGACGCCTGCGTATCGGCGCGACAGCGAGCGATGCACGCCGTCGTGCAGCACCGTGAACTGCATGAACGCCGACACGGTCTGCAAAAATATCGCGACCACCGGCGGGATGAGGCCATCGAGCGCCGCAAGCAATGCGCCCAGCCACAGACCCAACGCCACCAGAAACAGTGCAAGGGTGGGCCACGCAACCGCCGGCGGCTGGTACAGCGGCTGCGCAGGCGCACGCGGCCGCTTTGCGGCAGGGACTGCATCGCTTTCGGCGATACCGTTATTCATGATCCAGGCCTCGTCATCACGCAAGAACCGGCGATCTATTTCAGCACTGCGTGGACCACGCCGGATTCCCCGACCATCAGCAGTTTATCCTTGTAGAAAATTCCACCGGCGAGGCTGCCGGATTGCCCAAGCTTGTCCGGATTTCCGGGCATGACGTGCGACTTGCCGCTGGTGTCGATCCTGACCACCCTGCTGTCGCCGCCGACGATGACCGCCTCGCCCGAAGGCAGTTTGAGCCCGCCAAAAAAGCTGTTGGTCGTCGCCACTGCTATGGGCTGCCACTGACCGCCATGCACATCGGTGGTCATGAAAATGTTGCCGCGCAGACCGTAGGCGATGGCACCGTGGTCGCCCCAGGGCAACGCACCGAACAGCGAGCCATCGTAAGGCAGGGTCAGTCGCTGCCAATGCAGACCGTCCGCCGATACGCCGGCCAGGCTGTTTTCGCCAACCACCAGCAATTGGCCGTCGGCGAGCCGTGTGATGCCATTAAGGTGCAGTTTGTCGTTGACCATGTCCGGCGCGTCAACTTTGTTCCAGTGCTGGCCGCCGTCTTCAGTGATCTCCATGAGGCCGAAGGCGCCAACCGCCAGGACTTTCTGAGCGTCGATGGCCAACACTGCAAACAGCGGTGAATCCAACGCCGGCTGATAGCTCTGGATGTGCCAGCTCTGGCCGCCGTCCGCGGTATGCAGGATCACTGCATCGTGGCCCACGGCCCAGCCATGCTGGTCATCCGCAAACGAGACGCCGGTCAGCGTCACATCTACTGGCGTCTGTACCTGCGTCCAGTGAGCGCCGTCTTCCGACAGGACAATCACGCCATTGCCGCCCACCGCCACCAGATGGCTGCCGGTGTTGACCACGCCGAGCAGCAGGCCGCTGGACGCATGTTCCGCCATCATCGCCGGGATCGGCGCATCCGCAGCGCTCGCGGCGACGGCCGCTGATACGGCATTGGCCGTTGGCGTATCCGCGGCATTTGCCGGCAAGGCAGCAGCAGCGACCACGCCCATCACGGCGGTGGCCAGAAAACGGCGCCAGCGCGCGCTTGCGTTGCGGTTCTGGAATGAACGGGCGCTCATGGCGTGACCTCGTTGGTGCGGGGATCAACGGGATGGATGCCGGCTTTGCCGTTGTCTTTCATCAGAAAGGCGGCAAACGCCGGCAGCATCACCAGCGCGGCAACGGCATTGGCCAGGAACATGATGGTCAGCAGGATGCCCATATCGATCTGGAACTGAAGGCCGGAAAGCATCCAGGTGGCGACGCTCGCCGACAACGCCAGGGCCGTAACCACCACCGCCTTGCCGGTCTGGTGCAGGGTGTCGGCGTAGGCTTCGCGCAGCGGCATATGTTTGAGCTTCACGTTTTCCTCGAGCACGCTGAAGATGTAGATGCCGTAGTCGACGCCGATACCCGCGGCAAACGCAGCAACCGGCAGCGTCGCCACGGTCTCGCCGATGCCGAGGAACACCATGATGGCGTAGGTGAATACCGAGACCGCAGCCAGTGGGATCACGACACAGATGACGCTGGTGATGCCGCGGAACGAAACATACACACACAAGATGATCGCGAGATACAGCCAGAACAGCACTGAGAATTCGGTCTTCTTGATCACCGCGTTGGTCGCAGCCATAACTCCGACATTGCCGCCGGCCAACTGGAACTGCACCTGATCGCTGGGCTTGACGCTCGCCGTGAATTTGTCGATCGCAGCGATGACCTCGTCGATCGTCGTCGCCTTGTGATCGGCCATGAAGATGTAAGTCGGCATGACACTGCAATCGTCGTTGAGCAATCCGGTTGAAGTGGTGAACTGTTGCCCCGACAGGATCAGTCCGTCCTTCGAACGCGGCAGTTGCAGCCAGCGCGGATTGTTCTCGTTGTACTGCGCCCACACCACTTTATCCAGCAGCGCCATCGACGTCGTCGACACGACACCCGGAGTATTGTTCATGTACCAACCGAATCGGTTGATCTTGTTCATGATGTTGTAATCGATGCAGCCGTTGGTCTTGGTCGCTGCGTAAACTTGCAGGATGTCGACGCCGATGGAATATTTCTTCGCGATGAAATCGGAATCGAGGTTGTAGCGCGAATCCGGCCGCAGCGCAGGCACACCCCGGTGCAGTTCGCCGATCTGAAGATCGCGCGCCACCCACTCGGCACCGCCCCAAGCCACGACCATCAAGACCAGAATGATGGCGGCATAAGGCTTGCGAGTCAGCACTGACAGCGCGTGCCAGATCCTCTTCAACTTTACGTCACGTTGACGCTGATAGTCGCGGAAGCGCTGCGGATTCTTCAGATGCACATACGACAACAGACAGGGCAGCAGCACCTTCTTGCAGATGATCACCGCGAACAAGCCGAACATGGCATTGATCGCCATCTCGCGAACGATGCCGATCGGGATCAACAGGATGGTGGCGAAGCCGATGATGTTGGTGATCAGCGCGGTGATGCCCGGGATCACCAGACGGCGATAGGTCGCACGCGAGGCTTCAAAACTATCAAGGCCGCGATCGGAAACCTCCAGCAACCAGAAACTGGTGATCTGGATGCCGTGCGAAACGCTGATCGACAGCACCAGGAACGGCACCAGGATGGCGAAGGGATCGAGACCGTAGCCGAACAGATGCAGCAGACCAAGTTCCCAGACTACTGCCAGCAGACCGCAACTCAACGGATACATGGAAACGATAAACGAGCCCATGTAGTACGACAGGATCAGCCAGATCAGCAGCACGGTCAGCGCAAAGAAACTGACGACCTGGAACGACGCATCGGCAACGTCACCAATGACCTTGGTGAATCCGATGATCTCGACGTCGATGTCGGGGTTGTAGTCCGGGTTGTTCTTTTCGGTCACGTCCAGTTGTCGGCCGTGAAACGTACGATCCAGGGTTTCGCCGTTGGGGGCGATGACGACTGCCTGCACCGACTGGAATCGAAACCACATACCGCGCGGGTCTTGGTAAACCGTGGCGATTTTCGTGCCGGCCTTGAGCGGCGCGTCATCGGTCTTGAGCGTGTATTCGTACATCTGCGGACTGGTGAGTCTGCCGCGAATATTCTCAAAGCGGTGTGCCGCCTCGATATAGTCGAGCTTCTTGTGCGTGCGTGGATTCGTGTCGACCAGCTCCGAAGACACAATCGCAGAAGTCTGGTCGTTCGATACGAGGCGGCCAATGACGTTAGCCTTGGCGACGTTATCCTTGATCTGCCCTAGAGATTCAGGCGTCGGCTGAAACCCTGAGGGGATGACGTTGCCGCCGCGGAATCCACCCTCGACCGCCTCGATGAAACGCACATTCGGCGTGAACAGCGAACTGATGCGCGTGCGATCCACGCCCGGCAGGAAAAACACCGCATCCGTGGCGGCCTTGAGCGACGCCAGGAATTTTCCGTTATAGATATCGCCCTTACCCGGTTTCTGCGATACCGCCAGCAGCACGGTATTACCGCCGCCGAACTGATCCTGGTACTTCTTCAGGACCTGGATATACGGGTGGTTTTTCGGCATCTGCTTCTCGAAGCCGGAATCCAGCTTGAGGTGCAGGGCCTCGAAGCCCAGGAACAACGTCAGCAACGCAATGACCGTGAGGGTCACCGGCCGTTTTGAAAAAATCATCGGCTCGGTGATTTTTATGAAAAGCTGGGAAAACCAGCCGCGTGGGTCGCAATGCATCGAAGATCACTCCAGGTG
>JBOICJ010000400.1:0-4905 GCA_050740035.1 Stenotrophobium sp.
GGATAGTGTTGCATCTTTCGAGTCCAGCCCCGGCCTGGGAATCAAGTGCAAAGTCGGTGAGCGTCGACTACTGGTTGGCAATCCGCGTCTTCTGGAGCGTGAAGGCGTGGCGGCCGATACGCTGACGCAAGCGGCGGAGACGCTGCGCGCCCAGGCTCAGACGGCCGTGCTGATCGCGGTCGATGGTGTGCCCGCAGGCGTGTTCGGCATTGCCGACACGATCAAGCCGGGCGCAGCGGATGTGTTGCGCGAACTCAGGCGCGAAGGCATTCGCATGGTCATGCTCACCGGCGACCATGCGCGCACCGCGCAGTCGGTCGCAGATCGCCTCGGCATCGACGAGGTCATCGCCGGCGTTACGCCGGCCGGCAAGTTGGCGGCGATCCAGCGCCTGCAAGCTGAAGGCCGCATCGTCGCGATGGCCGGCGACGGCATCAACGACGCGCCGGCGCTGGCGCAGGCGCAGGTCGGCATCGCAATGGGTACCGGCACCGATGTGGCAATGGCTTCGGCCGGGGTCACTCTGCTCAGGGGCGACCTGCGCGGTATCCTCAAGGCGATCCGCCTGTCGCGGCGCACCATGAAAAACATCCGCCAGAATCTGTTCTTTGCCTTCGGCTACAACGCACTCGGTATCCCGGTCGCTGCGGGCGTATTTTACCTGTGGCTCGGCTTCCTGCTGTCACCGATGCTGGCCAGCGCCGCGATGAGCCTGAGTTCGGTATCGGTGATCGCCAATGCGCTGCGACTGCGGCGTAGTCCGCTATAGCGGACATGCACGCAGTCCAATACTGGCGAACGGTATGATGCGTGCCCTTATCATTGGCTGATTGAACGCGATGCTCGCCCAACTCCTGCCTTGGGATTTTTCTCCGACGACGCTGGCGGCAGTCGCGCTGGCGGCGCTGCTGTTTGCGCGCGGCGCACGGCGGCTTGCGCAACCGGTGCGGACCGGCCAGTGGATCGCGTTCTATCTGGGGCTGACGCTGATCTATGCCGCGCTGCAGACGCACTGGGACTATTACGCTGAGCACATGTTTTTCATTCACCGGCTGCAGCACTTCGCGCTGCACGACGTCGGGCCGTTCCTGCTGGCGTTTGCTGCGCCTGGCGCGGTGCTGGCGGCGGGGATGCCGGAGACACTGCGGCAAAAGCTGGTGCAAGGCACACAATGGCTGCGCCCGCTGCGGCATCTGGTTTTCGATCCGATTACCGCCACCTTGCTGTTCTCGGGCAGTCTGGTGCTCTGGGTCTGGCCATCGATCCACTTCGACGTGATGATCAGCGCCTGGCTCTACAAGTTCATGAACTGGAGCGTGGTGCTCGGTGATCTGCCATTCTGGCTGCTGGTGTTGGACCGGCGGCCCTGTCCGCCGGCGCGGACCGGCCCCGGCATACGCATCCTGATGCTGATCTTCGCGATGGTGCCGATGATGCTGACGGGCGCGATCCTCGGCCTGACGCGGCACGATCTGTATCCGGTCTACGACTTGTGCGGGCGCACTTTCGCGTTGTCGGCGGTCACCGACCAGCAGATCGGCGGCCTGATCATCTGGATTCCCGGCAGCATGCTGGCCGTGGTGGCGGCGTTGATCGTCATCAGCCGGCTGCGGACCCAGCCTGAACAGATGACGCGGCGGATCCGATAATCGGGGTGGGGTTTTGACACTGCCATGCGAACGGTGCTCGCGAAACACGACCCGCTCCAATCTGCTTTTCGCTCGATTATTGTTATAATAGATATTATATTATAATTTAAATAATATAATTAATAACAATAGTGACATAAATCCTGTAGGTTCCACTTAATTGTGTCAGTTGAATTGCGAAAATTCCAACATATTGATTTTATTAAAATAATCACAGAAGTACGCTAAATTGTGTCAGTAATTCAAGGGATTACTGACACAATTTCGTGTCCAATTAAAATTTACTGACAGTATTTGGTGTCAACCGGAATGGTGTGGTGGCAGCTAATTTGTCTTGACGGCAGCCGCTGCTCTATTCGAGATTTTTGCCTCAGGCAGATGTGATAGACTATGTCATACAAAATAACTGACATTGGTTTTTATGTCGAAATCGCAAGGCTTAACAGCGGATCAAGTGCGCTCTGCGCGCTCACTGCTTAAGTGGTCACAGCTGCAACTTGCTGAAAGTGCGGGTGTGGCGATATCGACGATCGCCGATTTTGAAAGGGGCGAGCGGACTCCAATTCCAAATAACTTGACCGCGATTCGTGACGCTCTAGAGCGTGCTGGCGCACGCTTTCTGCCGGGCGGAGTAGTTTTTGGTTACGACCTCAAGTTGTTCTTCATCACCCTGACTGGGGGCTTCGAGATGAATGTGCGGTATTCGACTTATGACTCAGAACACATCCGAGGCCTTTTGTCGCTGTTCGGTGAAGTCAACGGCGATAAGTTAAGTATCAGCGTGATCCAATCTGCGACACCTGAGCTGAAGCGTCGAGTAGCCGCATTCGCAGCGGAGCGCAGTGAAGCAATTCCGCAGCTTCAGGCATTAAGCAAAAATATCAACGATCTTGGGGACAGTGAGTTTTTTGTGATGCCCCCGGAAAAGGCCTCGTCTTCAGCGGACCAACTGGTTTATGAGCAGTTGGTGCATCGGCTGAACAACGAAGGCGATGAAACATACGGCGACCATATCAATCGTCTTTTTGGAGATCTTCTCACCCAATACGACCTTGTGCTCCGTCGCACGGATCGACACGTTCTAATCGGCCCCAAGAATGTTGATCGCAGGAAATGTAGATTCTGCGGGGGTACGACGGCGCAGGAATCCGTAAAATTCAAGAAAGTTGCGCACGCAATTCCGGCCGCGCTCGGAAACAAGCACCTTAAGCTGGCCGATGAATGTGACACGTGCAACTCTCATTTCGGCGACAATATTGAACCCGCACTGATAGAGATACTCAACATCCAACGTGTGTTCTTGGGGACGCAAGGTAGAGGGTCAAGCGACGGTCGGCCAACGTTAAAATACCAAAGCGAAACGCTGGTTCACGATGGCCAGCGTATGGTGGTGAAGACCACTAATATCTCGGAAGATGCTGCGGGTGTATTGACGGTGCGTCTAGGAAAAGGCGTCCGTTTTGTTCCCGCAAATTGCTATAGAGCATTGGTCAAAATTGCGTTGTCAGTAATTCCGGCTGAACAACTTCCGCATTTCAGGCGCACGATCCTCTGGCTGCGAAAAGGTGAAAAGCAGAGTGGGCGTTTGCCCAAGGTTGCTACCGCTATTGTCCCCTTACCGCCAGATCCCTCCGCTCAGATTTCACTCTATATTCGCAAAGAGAATTCAGAATTGCCGCATGTTGTGGCCGAATTTCGGCTTGGATGCTTCATCTACGTGTATGCGTTACCGTACTCGGATCTCGATAGCTCAGACTTATACGGCTTCTTTGATCGACCTAAGTTTCGCGAAGTCTTCCGCCATTACGCGTCAGTATCATCTTGGACTCATCAGGATTTCGACCGTGAAGAAGAAATCAATCTAACGCAAACCATAAAAGTAACCCCTCGCAGAGCGCCCGAATCTGATGGAGACGCGACGTCACCCCGAGTTGAGTAGGCGAGGATTTAGAGTCCGGGCAAAACTCGCCTTTATTTAAGGCGCTTTAAAGGGGCAACTCTGGCTTGCGCCGCTCAATGTACTAGCGGTACGATCTTGTCACAGCGGGATCGACGCTGGCTGTCCACCATGGCATACCCGAATGGGACGATCGTTTTGATGTGCCTTCGCATTGACTATCCAACTGGTCGCGCGCGGCAGTGGACACCTCGCATAACGACCATTTTTGGAGATCGTCATGCCTGATATATTTTTCATTCCCAGCAAAGCCGTATCTCGCTTTAAGAAGCGGGCAAAGTTACTTCATCGCGAAACTGGCAAGCCCCACAATGAGGCTCTCGAAGAGATCGCTCGGAAAGCCGGTTTGCCGAATTGGCATCACCTTACCGTTCATTCAGATGCAAGTCGCATCTGTGAGCTGGCATTTGCCAATGACTTAATCGTCGCATTCGATTTCAAGGAAGCCGAGAATGTAGACACGGCACTCTTCACCGAGAACCCCTACTTGTTTGGCGTCTGCAGGAAGTCACTCATTGCACGTTTTCGCGATGGCGATGAGGACGAGTGGGGGGAAGAATCCGAAAGCAATTACGAGCGGATGGCCGACGAATATTTGTTGTTTGTCAGGTCCGGAGGAGCTTCGCCGCAGACGCTTGAGGATGCTGCGGCACTCGTACAGTCCAGCAACTTCTTTCCTCCAGAGGTGTTTTGGTGGAGAGGTACGCTTTACGAAGGGCTCGGTGCTCATCCAGTGCTACCGCAGCAGCCAATTCCAGAACACCTGATGTCTGTGTTCGGTGCGCCGGGGCGAGGCGAGAAACTCGTTACTGGCATTGCAGGAACAGTGATACCAACCAGTGCAATTGGGGGCGCGGCAGCCTCATACAGCTACTGCATCCATTGTGAGCGAGCATATCCAGACGGAGTTTATCGGCAAAAGCTTAGCTGGAAGTTATGTCCTTACTCGGACTGCGATGGGGATGCCGTCATCGACGCTTGGGGGTGGAAGCGAATTAGAACCGACAACCCAGGCTATCCAGAGGTGCCTGAGTTAGGTGTTGATTACCCCATGTATGGTCCAAATTATGTTGCTCCTCAAAAGACCAAGCCCAAGTCAAAAGGTAAGCCAAGAAAAGAGAAAGGGCCCATCTCTGAGGGGCCATAAATTCTTCGAAGCCTGCTCCCGGTTGATCGCCCAAAGCCGGGTGTATAATGGACTCAGGCCCTTGCAGGGGCCCGCCACTCGCCGTTGCAAAGCTGTTGACAGCGCTGCCTTGGAAAACTTCCTTCCCCCTGACGTACTCGTTTGGGTCTGGG
>JBOICJ010000401.1:0-7815 GCA_050740035.1 Stenotrophobium sp.
ATCGTCGTTATTGCTATTGTGCGCGATAACGTTCACCGTTTTGGAGTCCCGCCCTTGCCTAAGTTCTCTGCCGTTCCCTATCCCCATCTGTTGTCGCCCCTGGACCTGGGCTTCACCACGTTGAGAAACCGCGTGCTGATGGGGTCCATGCACACCGGCCTCGAAGACAGCCGCAAGAACCTGCCGCGCCTGGCCGACTACTACGCCGAACGTGCGCGCGGCGGCGTCGGCCTGATCGTCACCGGTGGCTTCGCGCCCAACATCGCCGGCTGGACCAAGCCACTGGGTGGCACGCTGTCCTCGTCAGCTGCGGCACGGCGCCATCGGCCGATTCCACAGGCGGTGCACGCCGAGGGCGGCAAGATCGCACTACAAATCCTGCATACGGGTCGCTACGGCTATCACCCGTTCGCGGTGGCGCCATCGCGCATCAAGTCGCCGATTACGCCATTCACACCGCGCGAACTGACTGAGAGTGGCATCGAAAAGCAGATCCGCGATTTCGTGCGCTGCGCGCAACTGGCACAGGAGGCTGGCTACGACGGCGTCGAGGTGATGGGCTCTGAGGGCTACTTCATCAACCAGTTCATTTCGACCCATACCAACAAGCGCAGCGACGAATGGGGCGGTAGCTACGAAAACCGCATCCGCCTGCCGCTCGAGATCGTACGCCGCACGCGCGAGGCCGTCGGCAGGAACTTCATCATCATCTACCGCCTGTCGATGCTCGACCTGATTCCCGACGGCAGCACCTGGGCGGAAGTGGTGCAGTTGGCCAAGGCCATCGAGAAGGCCGGCGCGACCATCATCAACACTGGCATCGGCTGGCACGAGGCGCGCATTCCCACCATCGCCACCTCGGTGCCGCGCGGTGCCTTCGCCTGGGTCACGAAGAAGATGAAAGGCGAGGTGAATATCCCGCTAGTCACCACCAACCGTATCAATACCCCGGAAGTCGCAGAGCAGATTCTTGCGGACGGTTGTGCCGACATGATCTCGATGGCGCGCCCGCTGCTGGCCGATGAGGACTTCGTCAAGAAAGCCGCCGAGGGCCGCAGCGACGAGATCAACACCTGCATCGGCTGCAACCAGGCCTGCCTCGACCACGCCTTCAAGAACAAGATTGCGTCCTGTCTGGTCAATCCGCGCGCCTGCCATGAAACCCTGCTCAACTACACGACCGCTGTGCAGAAGAAGCGCATCGCCGTGGTCGGCGCTGGCCCGGCGGGCCTGGCCGCCGCCACCGTCTGCGCCGAGCGCGGTCACACCGTAGACCTGTTCGATTCCGCCGAGCGCATCGGCGGCCAGTTCAACATGGCCAAGACCATTCCGGGCAAAGAAGAATTCCACGAGACGTTGCGCTATTTCAAGCGCAAGATCGAAACCACTGGCGTGAAGCTGCACCTCAAGACCCGAGTTTCGTCCGGCGATCTGCTCAAAGGCGGTTACGACGACATCATCCTCGCCACCGGCGTGGCGCCGCGCAATCCGCACATCAAGGGCCAGGACGAGGGCATCAAATCCGGCAAGGTACTGACCTACGTGGACGTTCTTCTACACAAGAAGCCGGTTGGCCAGCGTGTCGTCGTGATCGGCGCTGGCGGCATCGGTTTTGATGTTTCCGAGTATCTGGTACAAGACGGCCGCTCGCCGACGCTGGACCTGAGCGAATGGAAAGCCGAGTGGGGCGTGGGCGATCCCGCCGCCACACGCGGTGGCGTCACGCGGCCGACGGTGACGCCGCCAGCGCGCCAGGTCACGCTGCTGCAGCGCAAGGCCAACGGCTTGGGCAAGGGCCTGGGCAAAACCACCGGCTGGATCCACCGCACCACCCTGAAGATGAAAAAGGTGCAGATGCTCGGCGGCGTCAACTACGAGGGCATCGACGAACGTGGCCTGCTGATCAGCTTTGGCGAGAAACGCGAGAAGGCAACGCTGCTAGAGGTCGACCACATCGTGCTCTGCACAGGACAGGAACCGCTGCGCGAACTGCACCAGCCGCTGCTCGACGCCGGCGCCAGCGTGCACCTGATCGGCGGCGCCGATGTCGCCGCAGAACTCGACGCCAAGCGCGCGATCAACCAGGGCAGTCATCTGGCGGCAGACTTGTAACCGTCCGATAACAAAAACCCCGCTCGCTGGCGGGGTTTTGTTGCAAACGAGGATCAGTTTGGGCTGACCGGCCCCCCTGGGCCACTGGGCACGCAGTTGGCCGTGGGGCTGACTGCAGGTATGCAGCCCTTGCCCGGAGGCGGCAGCGGTTCAATCGGCGGATTTTCGACCGTCACGCCAATGTTGATCGGGCTCTCGGGCGACATGCTCAAAATCGACAACTGGGCGACTATGAGTGGCATGCTCAGATCGTTGGCGACGAGCTCGGGCTTGCATGTCGGGCATTTCGCAACTGCATATTGTCCTCTACCCACGCTCAGACAGCCCCCGGCATTGCATACCTCCAGAGTGCCCGAGTTGACCTTGATCGCCAGCAGCTTCGGGACAATAGCGGCGATGTAATCCGCTCCCTTAGTGGTCAGCGAAGCCATAGCCGTTTTGAACAGATAAGGGCTGGCCGCCGTTGCCGCCAATTTACGGAAATAGACTGGATTACGTGCGCCCCGGAACCCAGCATCAAGTAACCGCCCCTGCAGCTTGCCGACTGCAGCGACCTTGGAGCCAATCTTGCCGGTAATGGTCCTGAATCCGCCTTGAATCAGCACATAATTTGCGCGCCCTGCCGAGTTACTGTCGTTGGGGGCCTCAAAGTCTGCAATCTTGATACCGGAATTCGGTCCCATGGCAAACAACGTGTCGTCCGCCATCCGCCACAATGTCTGCCCAGTATCGGCAGTAATTACGCTATCGCCGCTCTGCAACAGCACCCCGGTCGCTTCCACTTGGTGCGTCTGCATGCCGCGTTGTACCAGCACGCTGCCGGAGACCTGCTGGAACTGTCCAGCAGGATCGGCGGCTAACGCTGTCCCGGCCATCAGGCATGAGCCGACTGCCAACACCAACCCTGTCATCATCTTGTTCATGCTGCCTGTCCTCGTATGTATCTCTTGGGGCTATGACGCGCATCCTTGCTGCTCGCTGCCGCTGGTCAACGCCATGTCGCCTTCCTGGCACCCGGCAGACGGAACTGGCAATTTGCGTCGCCCTTGCTGCGCGCAGGCGGCTGCCATCGCCATCATGACGACATAGGTAGCAGCATTTGCCGGTATCTGCAAGTTGAAATCGGTAAAACTATGCGCGGCTAATTCGGCGGTGCCCATCAAAAAAGCGAAACACATGCCGACGCGCAGGCGATCGTTGCGCCGGAGAATCACACGCAACGCATGCAGACTGGTAATTCCGACCAGGACCAACAAAATCAATGCTCCCGGCACGCCCGTTTCAATCAAAAATTCGGCATAGTCGTTGTGCGCATGATCAAAATAGCCCCAGGAATTGGCTGGCTGCGCAGGCGCGAACACCGTGGCAAATGTGCCCAGCCCCGAACCGGTCTGCTTATACTTCTCGATCAAGGCCGGATAGGCGGCAAACGCATAGCTGCGGACCTCGGTTTCCGTATGAGTTTGCTCGACACGCGTCACTACCTTGTCGAGCCCAAACCAGCCGCTGACGATCCAGACGTCCACGGCCAACAGACTGATGAATAGCACCAGGCTTTTCAGGAACAGGCGACGCTCCTTGAGAAAGATATAAATCGGGGCTGCCACGACCAGTGCCCCGAAGAACGCCAGGTTGCCGCCACGAGATCGCGTCAGCACCAGCCCCACCACGATCACAGCCAGCACCACACGAATTCGCAGGCGCGTACTGAACAGGAACTGCAAAAAATACCGGGCCCGTTTTTTCCAGTTGCCTAAATCCGCTACCCGCAGATCCGCCAGAATCAACCCGAGGGCAATCGCCGCCCCCAACTCCAGATAGCCCGCCAGATGATTGCGATTGACGAATGTGCCTGTAGCCAGGCCGAGATAGGCTGTCTTATGCTCGAAAAAGCCATATTCGACCCGTGACAGCACCATCACCCCACCGTAGACCGCCTGAAACAATGCCGACATCACCAACGTGTTAGCCAACGTCTGCAATCGGTTGCGGTCACGGGCCAAACCAAGGGTCAAGACATATAGCGAGAAATATCCCAACGACAATAACCAGCGGTGCCAAGTCAGATTTGGAAAGACACTCAGCGGCCAGAAAAGCTGCGCATGGCTGACGGGGAACGCACTGGCATAAAATCGTGCAGCCGCCGGAGACAGCGCTTGTAGGCGCGCAAAATCCATGGGCACCATCTGCAGTGCGACCCAGACCAGCCAGACCAACCATAACAGCAGCGGCCAGACATAGGTTTGAGGCGAAAATGCCGCGTCCCCGCGGGCAAATATCTGCGTCAATAGATACGCCACCCCCAACAGGCCGACCAGAATACCAAACACGGCTTCGGCCCAGGGGCGGTTGCTTCCCCATGGCAACGGCAGCCATAGCAACAACAGCAGCAAGGCCGCAAACAGAATACGGTCTGCCCAGCCGGTGCCCAATAGCCGCCGACTGCGGAGTTTCATTTTGAGCCTCGGCTCGATTGCGCCAGACAGCTATCAGGCCCCTGCGACTGACACAGTCCGTGCCGCCAGCGGGCCTGGATGCACCAGGGATTGTGCTCAGGCTGAAGGACGACTCGCTGGCATAGCATCAGATCCTGCCCTGCCACATAGGCGGCAAACAACAGTCCGCGGGGCTGGTACAGATATGTGAAGCGAATACTGTCCAGCCAGCGCACTTGCAGATCTGGCGCGGATTGGGCGTAAACCTTCAAGCCCGCCAGCGCCAGCGACAGCTGCAAGGGCGCTGACTTGGGCGCCAGCGTCTGTGCGTGAATGACCGCCTGCTTCAAGGCCAGATCGTTGTGCCCCGACTCGAGTTGTGCCAAAGCGTAATCTCGCCACAGGAACGCGTCAGCCGGCGCCAGCTGCAGTGCCTGCCGATACTCCGCCAGCGCGGTATCGGTCTGGCCGGCATCCAGGTCGTTCTGAGCCTGCAATCGCAGTGCCTGAGCGTTGCGGAACTCTAACCTCTGGGCCAACTGTGTCGCTTGGCGAACCGCCGGGCGGTTATCGTCAAACCGCAGTTGCCCTTGGGCAAAGCGGACATAAGCTCCGGCTGCGAACCAACTCAGGTTCAGCACCAAACACAGCGCACCGATCGCCAGCAGACCGGTCAAACACGATATCCGCCCCACCCCGACTACTTGCACTCGGTTATTCCCGCTTGCCCTGAAGATCAGCTGTAATAGTTGTACTTGTAGTAATACCCGCCGAAGCGACCGCCATTGCGTTTCATGTCTACCGCATTGATCGTGGCGCCGCAAAGCGGCGCCTTCGCAGCACGCAGTTGCCGCACTGTCGCCTTGATCATATTGCGAGTGGCCGCCTCGGCCTTGACCACAAATACCACGGCATCGGCATGTTGCACCAGAAGCAAGGTGTCGCTGACCGCCTGGCAAGGCGCCGAATCGATGACGATGCGGTCATAACGGGATTGCAGTACTTCGACCAGACTTGCAAATTGTGCCGAGGCCAGCACCTCGCCCGGATTCGGTGGAATCTGGCCCACAGGCAGCACATCAATCTTGCCCTCCTGGTAATGATGGATACACGCCTCCAGTTCGGCTGTACCTGCCAGGACTTCGGTGATGCCGGGTGCATTCTTCGCAAGCCCCATAATTTTTTCGGCCGTCGGACGACGCAGATCGCAATCCATCAACAGGACGCGCTCCATCTGGCCCAGCGTAATCGCGAGATTGCAGGAAATCGTGGTCTTGCCTTCCTGTGGCACCGAGGAGGTCACCACGATGCGCTTGCGTTTACGGGTGAGGTCGCTCAGGAGCAGGGCCGTGCGGATGCTGCGTATCCCCTCGCTGAATCCGCCCTTGGGTTCTTTGAGCAGTTGCAGGGAACTGGCCTTGTACCCTTGCTTGAACTCGGGCAGTGCGGCAAGTACCTGGAGCCCGGTCAAAGATTCCAGGTCTTCACTGGAACTGATTGAATCGCTCAGCAGGTGCCTGAGCAGAGCCGCCAGAATACCCAGCAGAAAACCGGCCAACGTCGCCCACAGCAGGATAATCTTCTTTTCCGGTTTATAAGGCTTGTCCGGCACGACGGCGGGATCAATCACACGCGCTACCACATCCTGATAACCGCCAGCCGTCTGGGTTTCCTTGAACCGGGTCAGGAACATGTTGTAGAGGTCTTGGTTGGTAGATACATTCCGCTGCAAGGCATCGAGCTGGGCCTGCTTTCGATCGAGATCTTCGATCTGCCCACGTGCCTGCTGCGACTGTGCCTTGATCTGGCGCTCGGTCTCGGCGGCGACCTCATACTCAGCTTTGACCCCCTGCGCAGCGATCATGAGCTGGGTGTGATAAGCCGACGTGGCTGAATTTACTGCAGCTTGTGCCGATTGCATCGCCGGATGGCGGGGGCCATAACGGGATGCGAGCGTTTTCAGTTTCTGCTGCGCATCCAGCAAGACATCCTTGGCGTTCTGTACCACATGATTAACCAGCAGGGTGCTGACATTCTCGAGTTGGGAGTAGTCGTTCCCGGCCTGCTTAATCTTCCAGTAGGAACTGGCGAGTTCGGTCTCCTTGCGTTGCGCATCGCGCAGACGCTGAAGATTATCGGTCAGCTGAGACTCCACCAACCCACGGGAGCCCCCGACATCAACCAAGTGATTCTGATCGCGGAAAACCTGCATGGCCGCTTCGGCGTTATTGAGATCGTCGCGAATGGTGCCAAGCCGGTCGTTGAGCCAACTGGTGGTCTTGCGCGTCATCTCAAGACGCGCTTCGAGATTGCTGTCAATGAAAGCATCCGCCATCGAGTTGGCGATCTGGGCGGCAAGCTCAGGATCTTCAGAGTCGTAATTCACCTTGACAAGATCGGTGCCGTAGAGCGGCTCGACGGTCAGGTGTTTTTGGAAAACCGTGACCGCGTACTCCAGCTTTTCCGCAGCGGAACTCTGCTCATCCCCTGCATGCGTGGTGTGCGTTGGCAGGAACGGCAACCACTGCTGCCAATTGATGTCGCCCAACGAGGACAGGAGTGAATCAGATTTCTGAAACTCTTCCTTGTCAGTAAGCTTGAGCTTGACCACGACTGAGCGTGCAAGGTCGCGGGCATTGAGAATCTGGAACTGGGTGCCTAGATAGGTGGGTGTGCCATAACCAGGATTATAGATATCCGGCACCTGCTGCACGGGTCGGTTTGAATTGCTCTCAATCAGCAGTGTCGTCGTGGCCTGGTACAACGGCGTCACCGCAAAAATCCACAACCCTGCCAGCAGAATGGCAATCAGCACGATGCTGACAATGCCCCATTTATGCCGTACCAGCGCTTCAATCAGTTCACGGACATCCATCAACTGATAATGCGAATTGTCACCCGCAAAGGACACCAGTGCATCTGAACCGGGTGCGGACGGGGGCGAAGGCAAAGTAGTGCTCAAAATAGACCCTCCTCAACAATCACGGTATCGCCGGGGTAGATCGGCGTATCCAGCGTCACTTTTATTTTCTGGTCCTGGGTTCTGCCTTCTCGCACGACATACATGTTTTTCAGTGAGGCTCGGTCGGTGAAGCCCCCTGCCAGCGCCGCAGCCTTCTCCACGGTCAAGCCCAACGCGTACGCATACCCTCCCGCCCTCACCACCTGCCCGGTGATGTAGAAAGGACGATAGGTCAGCACCCTTACCCGGACATCAGGGTGCACCAGATAACCAGCACTCAATCCTGTCGTGATTTCATGCTGCACC